>DASTSJ010000223.1:0-2476 GCA_035760765.1 Edaphobacter sp.
CCATCTCGGCCGCGCCACAATCGTCCACGCACACCGAATCCACTGTCAAATTGACCGGAATACGGTCCAGGCATACGACAGGAAAAGAAGAGCTGATTGAGCTCCATCTCTCGGGGGTAAGCTCAGCGCCGCTCGCAGTCACCAGCAGCATTCCTTCGATTCGCTGTGCCTGCAACAGTGCAAACATCTCCGATTCGCGCTCGGGGCTTCCCTCGGAATCGAGCACGATGAGAAAGTAACCGTGCTCGCGGGCGGCGCACTCTGCGCCGCGAATGATCTTTGGAAAGAAGGGGATCGTAATGTCAGGGACGACAATACCCAGAGTGCGTGTGCGATTGGTCCGTAGGCTGCGCGCGATCAGATTGGGCTGATAATTCAGCAGGCGAATCGCCTCCAGAACCTTTTGTCTGGCGCGTTCGCTCACTCTTGTAGACCCGCTGATTACGTTGGAGACGGTGCCGGCCGATACACCAGCTAATTTCGCCAGCTCCTTCTGTGTGGGGGGCATAATGACAAATCCTATATTAAGGTTGGCGCCGTGACCGGCGCCTAGAAGCCAGAGATTCAGCATCATCTCTGCGCCAGCGCGCCTTTCTGAAGAATGCCTGGGGTAATTGGAGTCTGATGTGAACACCTCGCTTGAGACGTCTCATTCTGCCACAGACCATAAAGCTCCGGCGAGTAGATTTTGCGTTTGGAGCAGCAAGTTCTCGGCTAGTTCCGGCCAGCTCCTGTGCTTCGGTAGAATGGGGGCGAGCAACTTTGAAAGCAGGGGCGGTTTCAATAAAAGTATGGTCAAGCAGAATAAGTCGGTATGGCATTCTTCCCGCGCGGTCTGGATGGGCGTTCTCACAATTGGAGGAGGGCTAATGGTCACTTCGACCGGCGCTCTTGCTGCCCCTACTCTCTTCGGCGCACCCGCGCAATCTGCTCCTGCCGCACAGTCTCAGGCGAAGTCAGATCCTTACCCCCAGCTCCCGGAAGGTGCTGGGAAGCAGACGGTCATTCGGGTTTGCGGCAAGTGCCATTCGCCGACGAACGTCATTGCTAACGGACAGACCCAGCAGGGATGGGAGGACACCATCACCAAGATGGCTGGCATGGGTGCCTCGGCCTCGGACGAGGAGTACAGCGCGATTCTCGATTACCTGGTCAAGAACTTCCCCCAGGTGACCACCAAGGTCAACATGAACCAGGCGACCAAGGATGATATTGAGAAGCAGCTCGGCTTTTCCGACAAAGAGGCTGACGCGATCGTCGCATATCGCACCAAGAACGGGAACTTCAAGTCCATCGAAGATCTCCAGAAGGTCCCTCAGATCAACGCAATGGATATTGCGGCCCGCAAGAATCGCATGACGTTCTAATCGGATGCGGTGATTGACCGTGAAAGAGGGCTCCCATCGGAGCCCTCTTCTTCTTTCTATTCGCAGTGCTCACGCGACGATGTACCATTCACCTCTGCTTAGAACTGGCCGGCTAAGCGTTCGATCTGCTGAAGGTGGTTAATGTCATGGCCGGCAATGGTCTCAACGATAGTCCACAACGTCATCGTACCCCGCTCCGGGTGGGTCACCGGATGATGACGATCGTCCGCGGTTACAGAGGTCAGGAATTTCAGGTTCCAGTTCCGGATCGCTGCAAAGGTCTCGAAGGCAGTCTTCAGATCGTAGGCCGCGTAACGCTCTGCCCATCGCATCTGATCAAACGGCTGGATGAAATGGTGCTCTTCAGCCAGTGTCTGACGCAGACGGACCGCGAAGACGATCTCGCAATCCGCAAGGTGGGCAATAATCTCTCGGACGCTCCATTTTCCTGGTGCCGGACTACGATCAGCCTGCGGAAGTGACAGGGGGGCGATGAGGGAGTGGAGCCGCTCGATGGTAGCGGTGATAACCAATATGGGCTCCTGCTCGCCCAGGAATCTCGCGTATGGGTTAAGCTCCATGGCCTGACGGTATCATGGCGCGATCACTCTGTCCTCAGAGACATGGCTAATTCATATCCGTCTGCTGTCGACAGATGGCGACAAACGTTGGTCAGCTTGAAAGGCGCGTGCGACGACTTCAGGAAGATATCTGAAGAGCGATGTCGCCTTCGGAGTGGACGCGCCTGGAACCGAGTTTCCTGCAGCAGAAACGAAGATCATCTTCATAGACAACCGTTCAATTGCTTAATCCAACGAACTGCTGCACATAGTTTGGAGTGGTGGCCTCCTGCAGCATGAATGCGGCCACGTCCGCCCGCGAGATCGTGAAGCCGCCCTTCGGCAGATGTTCTGCCATGACGCGCGGGTGGCCCGTCGGCTTGGCATCCAGAAGGCGCGGAGGACGAAGAATGGTCCAGGCAAGATCAGGTTGCGCAATCTCCTCCTCACTCTCACCATGGTCCACGGTGACGTTCCGGAAGAGGGTCTTGGACATGATGGAGAAGATGGGGCCGCCTTCCCCGAAGAGGAAGGCTGTGGTGACGTGGA
>DASTSJ010000224.1:0-3492 GCA_035760765.1 Edaphobacter sp.
TTAGAAATAAATACCTTAGGTCTGGACCTCTTGCGCACGTCAAGTTCCAAACGATGAAGCCCGGCGAGTACCGCCGGGCTTCTTGTTTCTTCACTGCGTTAAGGCTACCAGACTGCGAAGGGTAAATACGCAGATCTAAAAGCTTGCAAACGTGTCGGTTAGCTCTTTTCCGGGCTTGACACGCCGCAAGCTATCCGTTGGTGACACTGGTATCGCTGAGCCTGAGAGCGAGTGCCTTAGCGGAACCTCCGCCCCAGATGAACTCGCTCAGGTTAACCTCAACGACGTTGTAGCCAGCTGCTCCCAGGCGCTCTGCAAGATCGGTTCCCACGGCTCCCATGATGATCTCGCGGCCAGCGTTGATGAGATTGCAGGCAAACTTGGTCGCCTCGGCTTCGGTGACCACGATCCGCATCTCGGGGGCGAATGCTGCTTCGATCTTCGCCAGTGAGGGCTTGTCGAAGGCTCCCGGGAAGTAGACCAGGTGGCCGCCTGAGAGCGGAGCGAAGCAGGTGTCAAGATGGTAGAAGCGTGGATCGACCAGGTGCAGTGAGCTGACGCCGACATGCCATGCGTCAGCGACGTGCCGATGGCTCTGCAGGCAGGTGCGGACGCCGTGGGCGGCCCAGATGTGATCGCCGGTGCTGTTGAAGAGGGCGTCACCCTCCCCTTCAAAGGCGGTCTCACGAGGAGTCTCCCAGATGATGAAGCCGGCGGACTCGAACCAGCGCCGAAGCTGCTTCTCCTCGGCCTGACGTTGCGGATGAGTGAAGCTGGAGAGCGCGACGATACCGTGCTGGACCAGGGCTGCGTGACCGACGAAGACCATGTCGGGCAGACCCTTCTGTCCGTGAATGAGACGAATGTCGCCGATGCGCTGCAGCTGGCTGTGAAGCTCTTTCCACTGAGCGTAGGCCAGGTCGCGTGAAGGACGATGGAGATTGCCGGCCATCCACGGGTTGATGACGTAGTTGACGTCATACCATTCCGGGGGACACATCAGGTAGGTTGGCCGATCGAAGTGCGGGAGGGAGGTAAAAGCGCGATGACTAGAGGATTCTGAAGATGGATTCGACACTGCGATGGTACTCATAGAACGAATTCCCTACTTTCCGGTGTAGAGTCTGCCCGGCGAGAGAGACAGTCGTCAAGTGAAGTGAAGGTTATTTTCGATACAACTTTGGTACCTGTTTGCTAATGCGGGACTTAGCTCCGCGAAATTTATTGAGGGGTAACAGAAGAGGCCCCGATTTCCGGAGCCTTTCTTTCTCGACAATCCTTGTAAATTGCTATCGGCTGCGACTTACAGCTTCTCGAAGAACTCGCAGGCCGAGCAGGAGATGTAGACGCCGCCCGGAACTCCGCGCTCACGATCCTTGACGCGCTTGACGATGCGGGTGGGTTTGGAGCACTTCGGGCAGTCCGTGCTCTTGTTGGTATCCATGACCTTCTTACGGTCGCCAGTCTTGGCAATCTTTGCCATAATGCTTGCTCTCCCTGGTACGAATGTTTCGGCTCGCGCGCGGGATATCCGATGCTTTCTGAAGCATCGAGAACATCCGGAACTTCTCAGGATTGTCCGGGCAGGGCCTCGGTAGAAATCGAAGGAGAAGAACTGCGGTTGTGGCTCTTATGAGTTTACATCGTTGCCGTATCTATGGCTATGCCTGCGAGCCAAGTGGCTATGGCTGCGTACCAAGGGAGGGAGCCTGCCTGCCGATATCCTTCGGGCGGCTCTGCGGCGTGGTCTGGACGGCAGGCGGAGTCGGGGGTGCCTGGCTTTGGGGATCCGCTGGCGAACCCGGAGCAGCGGGGATAGGCTGGCGGGCAGCCTGCCGTGATGCATCCTTGTCGGTCGGGTACTGCACCTTGCCCTGAGCATTCGCGGGAGCGGCTTCTCCCGGCAGCCGAAGCGATGGAGGCGCGGGCGCGGCTGACTCGTCGCCGTCCGCTACTGGTGGCCTGTCGCCCATTGCGATCACGCGCGTATTGGAGGGTACCTCCGCTGCCTCGATCTCGTTCTTGTCGTGAATCTGCAGCGGCTTGCCCAGTTCTGCGATCTCGACCACGGCGACGCGATCTCCTTTGAATCGAATGAACCGTACGGTTTGAGGAACATGCCCATAGATCCATTCTTCATAGACGGCGCCATTGGCGTCGCCGCTCTCGTCCCGCACCTTGCGCTCCGGTGCTCCGAGCGAGGCGAGGACCATGCGGTGATTCATGCCGACGAGGACTTCGTGGGCGGCGATTGCATCGCGAAGCACGGGAGGAAGCGTGTCGGCATAGGCCTGTTCCCCCGACTTGACGCCGAAGTCGACGACGGGCGCGAGCAGGGCTTTGACCTCAGGCGCGGAGATGTCGGGGATTCCGCCGGGAAAGACAAGGGTGATGCGCGATCCCATGGGCCGCTCGCCGGTCGTCGGAGCCACAGGGTTGTCATTGAACTCAATATGGCTCAGGAATCGATGCTTGGCGTACGGGCCGCCGTTCAGATCGATCACGAGTTGATCGCCCTTGATGGCGAGTGCAGTGACCATCACGCGATCTCCTGGTCCTGCGGACACACCCTTCTGGTAGATCATCTGCCGGTACTTTTCGCCAGAGGGCGAGAGATCACCGTTGGCCTTGAGGCTGATGATGCCGACAGGAAGCGCCATGTGCGCGAATCCCTGTTCGGATTCAAGGTTGCGGATCAGCTCGCGGCGTCCACGTTCCCCGAGTTTGTCCGTCGGCAGTGGGAGATTGGTGGGTTTAAACGAGGTCGAGATCTCTGACGTCGCTGTCTTTTCTCCGACAACAAAGACCTGTGAGCAAGCGAAGGGGGTGTAGAAGAGGAAGATCCCTGCAAAGAGGGCCCATCCGTGCGTTCGCGTCGCCATGGAAGCACCTCAGGTAAAGACAAGCTTGCGCCTTCTCTTCTCTTTTGACAAGTGGGCTGGCACACGATGTGTGAAGACGAAGCAGTGAATGAGGTTAGATCTGGGAGGAAGTTCCCTGGTCCGGATCGGCGGGCTGATCTCCGACCGACCTTCCCTGCGGGGCAGAAGGAAGGATCTGTACGAGGGCGGGTGTATAGTTTTGTGCGGCCTGCTCCATTGCGGTGTGCGCGGCAGGGGGCTTGGCTTCCATGGGATAGCCGCCCGGCACGATGGGAGGATGGGTGTAGTTCCAGGCGTAATCGCGGGTGACCCGCACCAGAACGATGAGACCAAGAGTAAGCGCAACCAGGGTGAGGCGAGCGGCCTCGGGGCCGTACTGTCCTCCCGTCAGCCACCAATGGCCGGTGGCAGCAGTGGCCACGAGGACGGAGAGATCGCGGTGACCGCTTACCGGAAGGCCAAAAAGTATTCCCATGCTTGCCGTCCATGCGAAGTGCATCCCCCATCCGAGCCAGAGGCCGTGAGTCCTGAACCAGGCAACGGAGAAGAGGACGCCCATCAGGAGGGCGACCAGAACGCCGATGGAGTTTGCGCCGTTCACCAGCACTTG
>DASTSJ010000225.1:0-13664 GCA_035760765.1 Edaphobacter sp.
TGCCGGTGTTGGGAGGAGCGGAGTACTGGGCCGCTGCGGGAAGGCAAAGGCCGGCGAGCAGGGCGGCGGCGACGAAGATGCGATTCATAGGGTTTGGACGCATAAGGCCTTTATTTGTACTCGTATTTTAGACGACCGCGAGAGCGCTCCCGGGATTTTACCGTCGATTTTCGCAACCCGGTACGGTGCCGGGTAATCTAACCCTGATGAATACAGACGGTTTGCCGCTCGAAATCTGAACGAAAGTGGAGTTGTGTCTCTCGATGACTAGGAAGTTTCTGCCGGTAGCGGCCGCATGGCTAGGATTTGCGGCGGCTGCCCTGGGCCAGCAGTCGAAGCCGGACGACCTTCCCACAGCACCTGAACCGCAGCCGACCGCTGCGACCGCCCCGCTGGCAACGCTGCCCGGAGGCGTGGTGGTGGAACGGGCTAGCTCGCAGGCGCTTCGGCTCAGCATCGACGACGCAATCGCGCGGGGGCTGGAGCACAACGTCCGCATCCTTTTGCAGAAACAGAATCAACGGTCCATCCATGGCCAGGTGCTGGAGGTCAAAAATAACCTTCTGCCCAGCATGTCGGCGGTGGCGAAGACCTCGACCCAGGAGATCAATCTTGCAGCGCTGGGCTTTAAGCCCGGGAACGCGCACATCCCCGGCTTCGATACGACCAACTTTCCGACGATCGTGAAGGTCGATGTGACCTCCGCTCAGCTCAACCTGAACCAGCAGCTCTTTAATGTTCCGGCCTACTTTCTGTACCGTGCGGCGCAGCGGGCCGACGACGTGGCCTCGTGGACGATGCTGAATGAGCGCGGAACGGTGGCGCTGGATGTGGCGACGCAGTATCTGCGCGCCCTGGCCGATTCAGCGCAGATTGAGGACGCCCGCGCGCTGCTAAAGGCCGACCAGGTGGCGCTCAATCAGGCGCAGGCCTCGCACGATGCCGGCGTGGGAACGCATCTCGATGTGCTCCGGGCGCAGGTTCAACTGCAGACTCAGCAGCAGGCGGTCATCAACGACGAGAACATCTTTGCCAAGGACAAGATCGCGCTGAACCGGCTGATCGGATTGCCTGCCGATCAGGAGCTTGTGTTGACCGACCAATCGCCGTACGCGGAGTTTGCCGCGCTTCCGCTCGACCAGGCGATGAAGATTGCGTTCGAGCGCCGCAAGGACCTCCGCAGCCTGGAATCGCAGATGGAGGTCGCCGAAAGGACCTTGAAGGCAGTGAAGTATGAGCGGCTGCCCTCGCTGTCGTTTGACGGCAACTACGGCGTGCTGGGCGAGACACAGGGGCTGTATCACGGCGTCTTCACCGCGATGGGGAAGCTGTCGTTCCCGATCTTCCAGGAGGGTCAGCTTCGTGGCGAGCGCGAGGTGGGGCAGGCGCAGTTGAATGGCCTGCAGCAGCAGGTCGACAGCCTGAAGGTGACGATCGAGCAGCAGATCCGTTCGGCGATGCTCGACGTGCAGGCGACCGACGAGCAGGTGAAGGTAGCCCGCAGCAACGTGGATCTGGCAGCGCAGGCCCTGCAGGACACGATGGACCGCTACACCGCCGGGGTGGATGACAATCTGCCGGTGGTGCAGGCGCAGGCTTCGCTGGCGTCGGCACAGTCGCGGCTGGTGGACACGCTATACCGGTACAACCAGGCCAAGCTGACGCTCGCCCGCAATACCGGCGTGGTGGAGACCCAGTACAGGACGTATCTGGGCCGGTAGGGTTCCGGGGCTAGCAGGGCCGCGAAGGGGCGTCTCTTGACCGGCACATCATCACGAGTGTCATCGTGACTGAAGCGCAGCGGAGTGCAGGGATCTGCTTCTCTACCGCAGATAGTGTCGCACTCGACTGGTAACACCTTCAAAAGTGTCATCCCGACAGCATTGAAACCGCGTCATCGCAACTGAACGCAGGGAAGTGTTGCGTTCAGGATGGGCTAGCCAGCGTGCGATTGGTAGATTGTTTGTAGGGTCGCACCTGACGAGTCTTCGGCCCTGCAAAGGAGATACGGATCTGCTGGAGGTCATCCGAGGAGGTGGGTTTGCGGCGGCTGGTCTGGGCGCCGCGATGGGTGTGGCTACAGGAGTAGCCGGCGGCGCGGTGTGGGCTGCGCTCTCCCCGGAGTCACAGCTCTTTGGAAGGACGCTGGTTGCGCCGCGGAATCCGACCGAGTTTGCCTTGACCTTCGATGATGGCCCCAACCCGAAGGCGACGCCGCAGCTGCTGGAGGTTCTGGCGCGAGCGAATGTGAAGGCGACGTTCTTCCTGATCGGCGGATTCGTGAAGCAGTGTCCGGGGCTGGTGCGGGAGATTGCTGCTGCCGGTCACCTGGTGGGCAATCACACCATGACGCATCCGTGGCTGGCGTGGCAGAGCGAGAGCAGGATTCGCGAAGAACTGAGCGGAGCGAGCGCGGCGATTGAGGATGTGCTTGGGGCGCCGGTGCAGTTCTTCCGTGCACCGCATGGAGCACGGCGGCCGGCGGTGCTGCGCATCGTGGGCGAGATGGGGATGATTCCTGTGCAGTGGAACGTGATCTGCAACGACTGGAGTCCGATCGGCGTGGATGGAATTACCACGCGCGCGGTCCAGGGCGTGGAGAAGAACCGGATTCGCGGCTTTGGAACCAACATGGTGCTGCATGACGGAGGCCATCTGGGCCTGGGGGCCGACCGCATGGACACGGTCCGTGCGACCGAGCGCCTGCTGGAGCGCTACGCCGCGATGAAGTTTGTACGCGTGGATGCCTGGGTGGACATGGCGCCGGCGGAGGAGCCTTCTAAAGACGATCGACGTTGACATGGGGTCCTCGACGGCGTGATTCAATGGTCGGGGCATTTGTTTGTCGATTTTTGTGAAGAGGAAGGTCTTTTTCGATGGGGCTGAGAGCGGTTCGGTGGGTAGCGCAGGTTGCAGCGGTGGTTCTGGTTTCGTCGTTCGGGGTGGCGCAGGGGCCGGACCTCAACTTTCTGAACCACAATGAGCCAATTCTTGACGCGCATAACTGCTACCCGTACAAGGGCAAGTGGAACGACCGTGTGGAGCGTGCACTGAACTCGGGCTTCCCGGTCTCGATTGAGCAGGACCTGGCCTGGTACGTGGATCCAGCGACCGGTAAGGGCAGGGTGGTGGTCTCGCATACGCCGCACCCGACGGGCGAGGAGCCGACGCTCGAGGACTACTTCTTCAAGCAGGTCAGCCCGGTCATCAAAAAGGCGATTGCCGAGAACCATCGTGACCGTTGGCCGCTGGTGGTGCTGCACTTCGACTTCAAGGACAACCAGGCTTCGCTGCTGGAGGCCGTGTGGAAGGTGCTGGGGCAGCATGAAGAGTGGCTTTCAACGGCGGTGAAGACGAGCGATCCGGCAAAGCTTTCCCCGCTCGAGCGCAAGCCGATCCTGGTGGTGACGGAAGAGGCCGATGAGCAGCAGAAAGTCTTCTACGACGACGTTCCTGTGGGAGGGAAGCTGCGGCTGTTCGGGTCGGCCCATACCCATCCGGTTCCCAAGGGGATGACCAAGGAGCAGGCGAATCACTGGCTAGTGAGTGTAACTCCGCAGGAGCTGGTGAACGAGACGCCAACCAACTATCGGCGCTGGTGGAACGGCACGTGGTACCAGGTGGAAGAAGGCGGCGAACCCAAGGGAGGCGAGTGGACAGACGCGGATAATCAGAGGCTGCACGCGCTGGTAGACTACGCCCACCAGAGAGGGTTCTGGGTGCGCTTCTACGCGCTGGATGGCTTTGCACCCTCAGAAGATCAGGGCTGGGGGATGGGGTATAACTTCGGCTCGCACGAAGCGGTGGAGAAACGCTGGAAGGCGGCGATCGCAGCCGGTGTCAATTTCATCGCAACGAACCAGTACGAAGAGCTGGCAAAGTATCTGAAGCAGAACTCGAAAGACCTGCGGCCGGGGCATCTCGCCAAGAAGTAACACCGCAGACCCGGGGTCTCTGGGGAACAGATTGCCGGCTTGAGGCGGGTACATGAGCGAACCGAAGGTGAAGGCGTACTTTGCCGGGCTGACGCGGAACACGTTTCTGCTGGCGGTTGCGAGCCTGTTCACCGACATCTCGACGGAGATGCTTTACCCCGTGCTGCCCGTCTTTCTGACAGAGACGCTGCGGGCCTCGGGCAGCATCGTGGGCGTCGTAGACGGGTTCGCCCTGGCAGGGCAGAACATCGTGCAGGGGTTCTCCGGCGTGCTTTCGGATCGCTGGAAGCGGCACAAGGCGGTTGCCGTTGTGGGATACGTTCTGGCGGCTACCGCCAAGCCGCTGATTGGTCTGAGCACGGTTTGGCAGGGACTGTTTGCGGCGCGGCTGGTGGATCGCGTGGGTACGGGCATACGTTCGGCACCGCGGGATGCTCTGGTGGCAGAGTCGGTGGAGGCGAAAGACCGCGGCAGGGCCTTCGGGCTGGAGGGCCTGGGCGATAACACAGGAGCTTTCCTCGGACCGCTTCTCGCCTTGTTTCTTCTCGTGAGCGTCGGTGTGGGCCTGCGGACAGTTTTCTACCTGGCGCTGATCCCTGGGCTGGTGGCGGTGGGCATGGTCCTGCTGGTGCAGGAGAAGCCACGGCAGGATGGAACCTCGGCAGCGCATGCGGCCGATGCACGACGCTTTCCGGCGCACTACTGGAGATACCTTTCGGTGATTGCGTTGTTCGGTATCGGCAACTCAAGCAATGCGTTTCTGATTCTCCGGACGCACGAGACAGGAACGCCACTGCGGAACACCATCCTGATCTATGCCGGGTTCAACCTGATGGCGGCGTTGATCTCGTACCCGGCAGGGTCGCTCTCGGATCGCTGGAACAGGAAGCATGTCCTGTTGATTGCCTTCGTCATCTTTGCGGTGGTGTATGCGGGCTTCGGCCTGACGACCAACATTGCGCTGCTGGGTGTGCTGTTTCTCCTCTACGGCGTGTACCAGGGAATCTTTCGCGCTGTGGGCAAGGCGATCGCGGCGGATGCCGTGCCGGTGTCGCTGCGTGCCAGCGGAATAGGGTGGTACAGCACCGCAGTCGGGCTATCGCAGCTTGCGGCCAGCATCGTAGCTGGTGTGCTCTGGGACCGCGTAGGGCATGACGCGGTGTTCTTCTACGGCGCGGCGTTTGCCGTAGCAGGAACCGTGGGGCTGGCACTGCTGGATTCGCAGCCTGCGGTTGAGTAGAGAAGGAGCGCGCGCCTTCTACTGCCTACGCTGCGGCTACACCGACGAGAGCGAGAATCCTTCGTCCGAGGGTTGTACCCGCAGTTCGGGGAGGTTCA
This sequence comes from Edaphobacter sp., assembly GCA_035760765.1. Taxonomy (GTDB): domain Bacteria; phylum Acidobacteriota; class Terriglobia; order Terriglobales; family Acidobacteriaceae; genus Edaphobacter. The sequence continues at coordinate 5,274 of DASTSJ010000225.1, forward strand.
TCACGACGCGGTTGCGTCCTTCGTGCTTGGCGCGATAGAGCGCGGCGTCGGCGTGGCGCAAAAGAAGTTCGGAGGAGCTTCCGTCCTGCGGGAAGAGCGCTGCCCCGATGGAGATGGTGACACTGTTGTAGAGGGTGTTATCGAGCCGCGTACGCAGTTCGGCGACGGCCTCGCGGATGATCTCTGCGCGCTGCAAGGCGATCTCCGGGGTAATCTCCGGCAGGATAATGGTGAACTCCTCTCCGCCATAGCGGCAGGCGAGGTCGTCGGTGCGGATCTTGTCGGTGAAGACACGAGCGACCTCTTTCAACACGGCATCGCCGGCGGCGTGGCCGAACTGGTCGTTGAGTCGCTTGAAGTGATCGACGTCGATCATGAGGACGGCGAGCGTGGTCTTGCGCCGCACGGCCCGCGCCAGCTCGCGTTCGAGGGCGATCTGGAGGAAGTGCCGGTTGAAGAGCCCGGTAAGGCCGTCGCGCACGGACTGATGCTCGAGCTCCTGCCGCATCTTAAGCGAGGCCAGCGCCATGGCGGTGAGTTGGATCAGCTGCTGCACGCCTCCCATGTGCTTGCGGGTGACGGTCTGGGCGGCCTCGTCCTCAAACTCGACCGAGAGGATGCCGATGGTGTCGCCGTGGGCCACAAGGGGCAGGCAGAGATAGCTGTCCGCCGGATTGTGGATGAAGTGCGTGCAGTGAATCTGCGAGGCTTCGGCGCCGAACCAGCGGGCGCGGCCGGAGCGCAGACCGCAGCAGGTATCGGGAGGGAATATCTCGGAGACGTGCGGATCGCCCGGATCGCTGCCCCAGCTGGCGACGCGCTCCACCATGTTGCGCGAGCTGTTGATGATGCAGATGGCCCCGCGGGTTCCGGGAAGAAGCTGTGAGAAGCGGAGGGCAGCAGACTGATGCACCTGCTGCTGATCGGTGCAGAGCTGCAGGTCGTCGCGCGCGATGGCAAGCAGCTCGGAGTCGCGTGCGTGCTCCTGCAGTGTCTGCACGCTGGAGTTGAGCTCCCGGTTGGTCTCCTCGGAGAGCAAGGCGATGCGGTTGCGCAGGATGGCATCGCGCAGCAGCATGGCGAAGAGGGCGACGAGAATAGCGAAGCAGATGATGCCGGCGACGACCTCGGTCAGTACGGAGATCTGTGAGCTTCTGCGGGAGAGTTCGTCCCGCTCCTGCAGCAGCTCGTGCTCCTGGTTCGACATCAGCGAGAGCGATCGCCGGCACTGGAGAAGATGATGATTGAGCAGAGAGGGTTCGGGGTGGATCTTGCCCAGCTCTCCGACGGCGCCGGCGGAGCAGGCATCGAGCGCATCGACGTTGGCGCTCTCCTCGGCATTGTCCGCGACAAGACTTTTGAGATGGGTGATGCCGGTCTGGAGCTGAATGGCGTCCTTGCGCGCATTATTCAGCTGCTCTTCATCCTGGTCAAAGCGAAAGATGCGATTCTCAAGATCGATGCGCTGGGTCAGGTAGAGAGCGTTCTGGATCGAGAGCTGGACTTCCTGGGTGTGCTGGACCCACTTGCCGGCGGCCGCTAGATTGCGCGTGTTGCGGAAGAGGAAGAAACCGACTCCGGCGGTGAACAGGATCGAGCCCAGCGCAGCCAGAGTGATAAGCCTGACGGTTTTTCCTGATGCCGATGAGGACGTCTTCATGCAGCCGGATCAATCCTTATTTTTGTTTTTTGAGTTTTGATCCGTCGTGCGGCCCGCTTGATGCCTGTCTGGCTGGCGATCTAGTCTGCGTTCAGGGCCATTCGGATAGAACTACGTCATCAAGCGTATGCTGCCCGTAGGCAAGAGGATATCCCACTTGCAGGGCATATGTGCCGCAGGGAGAACAGGTTTGCTGAACGTCGCGTCTGCAATTTGGAAGCCGAGTACGCTGCGGGCGCCCAGGGGATGCGACGAAGGCTTGGGGCGCCCGGATAGGCTGCTAGTCAGACGTAGGCGATGCAGTCGATAGCAAGGCCGTAGTCGCCGGCAGGGAGCGCAGCGGGCTGGACGGTGTTGCGCGCCGGAAAGACCTTGCCCCAGTTGCGGGTCTTGTAGACGGCGTTCATGCGATCGAACTGCTTGATGTCCTCCATAAAGATGTTGACCTTAAGGACTTTTTCGAGCGAGGAGCCGGAGGCGATCAGGTTCTTTTCGATCTCGTCGAGCACCCACTTGGTCTCCTCTTCAATGGTGCCTTTGACGCGGCAGCCGATTCCGGACACGAACAGGAGATTGCCGAAGGAGACGACGGTGGTGAAAGGGAAGGCGGTCTGGGATTTGCCGGTGGCATCCTTTTTGACCGCGGGTCGGCTCTGGGCGGACGCCTCCCCGGTGATGAGGGCTCCGGCGACGGCTGCCTTGGTGACGTTCTTGAGGAGACCTCTCCGTGTCTGCTTTTCCATGATTGCTCCTGTTGATGAGGTTGTAGAAACCCGATCATGGTACAGAACTCGCGGAGGGGCGGGAACGGACATCCGACCGAGGGAGAGGTGGGTCTTTTGTGTCAGGTCTCAGGCCGGGATGAAGCGCATGGAGGCTGAGTTCATGCAGTAGCGCAGACCGGTCGGCTCAGGGCCGTCGTTGAAGACGTGGCCCAGGTGAGCCTCGCAGCGGATGCAGCGCACCTCGGTACGGGCCATGCCGAGCGAGAGGTCTTCGCGCTCGGTGATGTTCTCCTTGGCGATAGGCTGGTAGAAGCTGGGCCAGCCAGTGTCGGATTCGAACTTGGTCTGCGAGCTGAAGAGAGCGGTGCCGCAGCAAATGCAGCGAAACATTCCGTGCCGATGCTCGCGCCAGCTGACGCCGGTAAAGGGCATCTCGGTGTCGGCCTGACGGGCGATCTGAAAGGAGTTCTTGCCGAGCTGGTCGAGCCACGCGCGGTCGGATTTAAGGATTTTGGGAACCGTCTCTTCGCCGATGCGCGTGCCATTGTCGCTGAAGTTGACGATGGTGACGGTTCCGGGCGTGCCGTGGACGGTCTCGCTGGCTTCGACGTGCAGGCGGCTGAGGCGGGAGAGCGTCACGTAGGCCGTGGCGGCTGCTCCTCCGATGAGGAAGAGCCGGCGAGTGGTGTGCTTTGACTGATCGCGGAGAACACTTCCCGAATCAAACATGCATGGCTCCCGAGCGCAGCGTGGCGGTTCCGGTTCAATCAAGTTGCGGCTGCGGTCCTATCTATAGGATGGGCGAGATTTAAAAAAGTAACGAGCGGCGAGGGGAGAAAGGCCCTTCATCGTATAGAAGCTATCGTGGTGCCAATCCCCAAAAGTGTCATCCTGAGCGAAGCCTGCCGCGGTTTATCGCGGGAGACTCCGTGCTGTGCGCTACGCTCAGATGGCCCTGTTAGATAGGGGCAGCGAACAGGCGGAAGGGTTGCGCCTAGCTGAACGCCTTCCGTGCTGCTTCGAGGACAAATTCGACGTCCTGCTGGGTGTGGGCCGTCGAGACGAAGGCGGCTTCGAACTGGCTGGGGGGCAGCCAGACGCCCGCATCGAGCATGGCCCGATGGAACTGGCCGAAGCGGACCGTGTCGGAGCAGGACGCGCTGGCGAAGTCAGTGACAGGCTTGCCGGTAAAGAACCAGGTGAACATGGAGCCGACCTGGTTGGTGGTCAGGGTGACTCCCTTTTCCTTCGCGATCGCGGCGACGCCCTGGGCGATAGCCTGGGTGGTGCGTTCGAGTGCGGGGTAGATGGTCTCTTCGTTGGCGATCAGGTGCTGGAGAGTAGCGATTCCGGCGGCCATGGCCAGGGGATTTCCGCTGAGCGTTCCGGCCTGGTAGACGGGGCCGAGCGGGGCCAGGCAGTTCATGACGTCGGCGCGTCCTCCGAATGCCCCGCAGGGCAGGCCGCCCCCGATGATCTTGCCCAGCGTGGTGAGGTCGGGCTCGACGTTGTAGAGGCGCTGCGCTCCGCCGAGGGTGATGCGAAAGCCGGTCATCACCTCGTCGACGATGAGCAGGGCGCCGTGCTGCCGGGTGATCTCGCGCAGGCCTTCCAGGTAGCCGGGGGCAGGAGGGATGGTTCCGGCGTTGCCGACGACGGGCTCGAGGATGACGCAGGCGATCTGGTCGGGACGGGCGGCAAAGGCTCCGCGCACGGCGTCGATGTCGTTGAATGGCAGCGCGAGGGTGTGCATGACGGTCTCGGCGGGGACGCCGGCAGAGCCGGGGATGCCGAGGGTGGCGACTCCGCTGCCGGCCTTGACCAGCATGGCATCGGAGTGGCCGTGATAGCAGCCTTCGAACTTGATGATGAAGTCGCGGCCGGTGAAGCCGCGAGCCAAACGGATGGCGGACATGCAGGCCTCAGTCCCGGAGGAGACGAAGCGCATCTTTTCCATCGATGGGAAGCACTGCTGGACGAGCGTCGCGAGCTGGGTTTCGGCGGCGGTCGAAGCCCCGAAGCTCGCGCTGCGTCCGGCGGCCTCGCGGATGGCCTCGACGGCGGGCGGGAAGGCGTGCCCGAGGATCATCGGGCCCCAGGAGCCGAAGAGGTCGAGGTAGCGGTTGCCGTCCTCGTCGTAGAGCCACGCGCCTTCCGCGTGCGTCAGAAAGGGAGGATCGCCGCCGACCGAGCGAAAGGCACGGACGGGAGAGTTGACGCCGCCGGGAAAGACGGCCTCTGCTTTCTGCTGAAGAAGACGGGATCGGCTGTGCGAGAGAGGCATCCAAATCAGTATAGGATGACGTGGAGCGAGCGATGACCCCGGAGGAGAGAGCCGAGCTGAAGGCGCGGGCCGTGCTGGTGTACGACGGCTACTGCGGGCTTTGCAACTGGGTGGTGCGCTTTTGTGCGCAGCACGACCAGGCCGACCGGCTGCGCTATGTTCCGCTCCAGTCGGACCTGGGGCGCGAGCTGCTGGCGCGGTATGGCGAGACGCCGGAGTCTCTGAATGCGGTGTCCCTCTTTCTGAATGCCATGACAAGCGATGAGCGGTTCGTACACCACTCGGATGCTGTGGCCTGGGCGCTTCGTCAGTTAGGTGCTCCTTGGAGCGGGCTCGGAAGGATGGTGGGCTGGATTCCGCGGTTCCTGCGGGAGTGGGGCTATGGGCTTGTTCGCCGGGTCCGCTATGCCGTCTTTGGGCGTTACCCTGTCTGCCCGGTTCCGGATCCGAAGATACGGTCGCGCTCTGTAGGGACCCCGGACGCGAGCGGCCAGTCCGCACAGCCTGAGTTTTCCGAACTTGGCTGATTTCGGAGTGCTGCTAGACTAAAAACTCTGCACTTTTTGCATATAAATCCCCTGGAGAGACCCTTGCCGGAGAACACCCCTACAACCGACGCGACCACACCAGACAGCGCTTTGCAGAAAAAGGCCGGGGCGGGAAACGCAAAGCTGCGTGAGGCTTCGGCCTCGCAAAAGAGCGCAGGCGCGAAGAGCTCTGCGAGCCAGGGCAGCCGCGGGATCAGCTATGCGGACGCCGGGGTGGATATCTCGGCTGCGGACAAGTCGAAGCATCGCATCAAGATGCTTGCGCGCAAGACCTTCAACAAGCAGGTGCTGAGCGAGATCGGCGGCTTCGGTGGTCTGTTTGCCCTTGACCTCGAGAAGTTTCCCAACCCCGTGCTGGTGTCGTCGGCCGATGGTGTGGGCACCAAGCTGAAGGTGGCGTTTGAGCTTGGAATTCACCACACGGTTGGGCAGGACCTGGTCAATCACTGCGTGAATGACATCGCCGTGCAGGGCGCGACGCCGCTGTTCTTTTTGGACTACCTGGCGACGGGCAAGCTCGAGAACTCGGTGGTGGAGACGGTTGTGCAGGGCATCTCCGATGCCTGCCGCGCGAACGGATGTGCTCTGATCGGCGGCGAGACGGCGCAGATGCCGGGCTTCTACGGCGATGGCGAGTATGACCTGGCGGGCACGATCATAGGCGCGGTGAGCCGGGACAAGATTATTACCGGCGACGGAATCCAGGTCGGCGATGTTCTGCTGGGACTGCCTTCCAACGGGCTGCACACCAACGGCTATTCGCTGGCCCGCAAGCTGCTGTTTGAGGTTGCGAAGTACGGGCCGGACCAGTATGTGAACGAGTTGAAGGATAAGACCGGCGCGGCGCTGATGAAGGTGCATCGCAGCTACCTTGCCATCGTCAAGAAACTGATCGCGGGTGAAGTCGTCGCCGGCATGGCGCACATCACCGGTGGCGGCATTACGGAGAATCTCCCTCGCATTCTGCCGAAGGGCATGGGAGCACAGGTAGACCTTTCGACCTGGCAGGTTCCACCGCTGTTCGAGCATCTGCAGAAGTTGGGCAACGTGGAGCAGGACGAGATGCTGCGCACGTTCAATATGGGGATTGGGATGATCGTGGTGGTTCCGGCGGAGAAGGTGAAGAAGGCGAAGGCTGTTCTGAACCGCGCCAACGAACGATTCTCCATCATTGGCCGGATTGTTCGCGGTGAGCGCAAGGTCAGCTACAACTGAGGCCAGCTACAACTGAGGCCAGCGCTGCGATAAAAATCGCAATCGGATAAATCCGGTACCGCAGCTCCAGCGTACTGAAACCGTAAGTGAGGTTTCAGGACACAAAGGAGCTCGGACATCGTGAGTCAACTAGAAGAGATACTCGAAAAACGAAGGGTCTCCCGCCGTAGATTTTTGAACGTGGCAGGAACAGGCGCTGGTGCAGCTGCCGTTATGGCGCTGGCAGAGGGATGTGGTGGTAACAGCACCTCATCAACACCAAGCACTCCAACCACCCCCACCCCTACCCCTACGCCGGCTATTACAGACACCGACATTCTCAACTTCGCCCTGAACCTCGAATACCTCGAGGCGGAGTTCTATCTGCGCGCTGTGACTGGTGCGGGGTTGTCGAGCACCGATGCCGGATCTTCCGCGGGCGCAGTGACAGGCGGGACCCAGGTTGCCTTCAAGACGCCTGCGATTCAGCAGTACGCGCAGGAGATCGCCAACGATGAGCTGGCGCATGTGCGTTTTCTGCGCAAGGCGCTGGGATCGGCCGCGGTGAGCCGACCGGCGATTGACCTCACGAACAGCTTTAATGCTGCTGCTGCAGCGGCAGGAATCGGGCCGACCTTCAATCCCTTCGCAGACGAGAACAGCTTCATCGTCGGCGCATTCGTCTTCGAGGATGTGGGCGTGACGGCGTACCACGGCGCCGCCGGGTTGCTTACCAGCAAGACGAATCTTGCAGCTGCGGCCGGCATTCTGGCGACCGAGGCCTACCATGCTGGCGAGATTCGCACCCTGCTGACGCAGCTCGACGTCCCCTACATCACCTATGCAAACCAGATCTCGGCACTGCGCGGCAAGGCTGGCGGAGGTGCGGAGACGACCCTGACGGCGAGCGCAGTCGTTGCAGCCGACAACAACTCCATCGCCTATGGCCGGACGACGGACCAGGTTCTGCACATCGTCTACCTGAATGCGAATGCAGGCGTTGTGAAGAGTGGCGGCTTCTTCCCGAATGGGTTGAACGGAACGATTACAGCTTCAGCGAGCTAGGAGATGATGATGAGCCAAGGAGAGATGAATACCAGCACTGTCTCCATCGAGGAGAAGCGTTCTTCGCGTCGTTCCGCCATTCTGATGGGAGGCGCGGCGCTTGCGGGCATGGCGCTGACCAGGTCGGCCCTTGCGCAGACCACCGCCACGGTAAGCGACACCGACATTCTGAACTTTGCACTGAACCTGGAGTTTTTGGAGGCGCAATACTACACGCTTGCGACCACCGGACAGACCCTGGACCAGATCGGTATCTCCATCAAGGGCGGAGATGGGAGTGCCGGCGGCGCGGTCACGGTGAAGGCGAATGCGGCAGTGCCTTTCGCAACGCCGCTGCTGCAGAAATTTGCCGCAGAGGTGGCGCTGGATGAGCAGAACCACGTGAAGTTCCTGCAGTCGCAGCTGGGCACTGCGGCGATTGCACAGCCGCCGATCGACCTGATGAACAGCTTTAACGCTCTGGCGCAGGTGGCGGGGCTGGGATCGAGCTTCGATCCTTTCGCCAACGAGATGAACTTCCTGCTGGGCGCCTTCATCTTTGAAGACGTCGGCGTCACGGCCTACCAGGGAGCAGCCGGACTGCTCTCGAGCAAGACCTTCTTGGATAAGGCCGTGGGCATTCATAACGTCGAGGCCTACCACGCAGGTTCCATCCGTCTCCGCATCTTCCAGGGCGGAGCGGCGCTGCAGGTTGCCTCGCAGGCCATTGCGGCGGCGCGTGCGACCCTAAGCGGCGCAACGCCGGTGGATGACAAAGGTGTGGGCGTGATTAGCGGCGCGGCGACGATTGTGGATAACGACGATAACGCCATGACCTATGCCCGTACCACCTCCCAGGTGCTGAACATCGTCTACGGAGGCGGTCCTGCCGGTACAGGCGGAGCCTTCTTCCCCAAGGCGATGAACGGAAAGATC
>DASTSJ010000226.1:0-9974 GCA_035760765.1 Edaphobacter sp.
GAATGGTCAGGCCGGACTGACCGCGCCCTCCATAGGCCAGGGCGACCGAGCGAATATGCATAAAGCGGGAGACATCCTTGGAATACAGGATTCCGATGATGTTGTCGGTTCCCGGCCCCGCGGGATCGTAAACGGGGATACGGGAGTGCTGCTCCTCGACGATCCGTGCGCTAGCCTGTTCGATCGGCAGATCCGCCGGCAGGGAGAAGATCTTGCCCCGCGGCGTCATAATCTCACGAACCGTCACGTGACTCAGCTCGATGGCGCGGTGAATGATCTCTTCCTGAAAGACCGGCAGAAGTCCCATGCGGCGCGTCGCCGTGGCGATCAGCTTGAGTTCCTCAGGGGAATGAACGCCGCCTTCTCCCCGCAGCGGGGTCCGGAAGAGGTGGAGCACCACTGCCGCGGAGGTGTTCATCAGGCGGATGAGCGGCCGGGTCATCCGGATGAAGACGTCCATTGGCCCGGCGACCGCCAAGGCTATCCTCTCAGTCCTCTGGAGGGCCAGCGATTTCGGGACCAGTTCGCCGAGAAGCACCTCGAAGTAGGTGATCAAGGCAAAGGCAATGATGACGGCAGCAGTGTGGGCGTAGACCGAAGCGTGGGGAGGCAGCCGGTGCAGCCAGTCGGCGGCGAACCGGAGCAGAATCTCCGCCACGGCGGGTTCACCCACCCAGCCCAAGGCGAGTGATGCAAGTGTCACTCCCAGCTGCACTGCTGGCAGGAACTCATCGATGGTCTGCTTGAGCTTGAGAACGGTAACCGCGCCCGGACGTCCGTGCGCGATGAGCTGCTGCACGCGTGTCTCACGGACGCTGACGAGGGCAAACTCAGCCGCGACAAAAAAACTGGTGGCCAGGATAAAGAAGGCGACCAGAATGACGCGGAAGAGTATCCACTCGAGCATTTGAGGATAAGTGTAACGGTTGCGGTGTCGAAGATCGGATCAGGCAGATTTCATGGATCATGGATGCAAAAGAAAATTGGCCCTGCACCTGGTTGAGTGCAAGGCCGCTGTCTCTGCAGAAACAAACTTTACGCAAGAACCTTGGTAATGGACTTGTCGATCGTGTCCTTGGGGACATAGCCGACGATCTGATCTGCGACCTTGCCGTCCTTGAAGATCAGCAGGGCGGGAATCCCGCGGATGCCGTAGCGCATCGGAGTCGCGGTGTTGGCATCGACGTCCATCTTCATAACCTTAAGCTGGCCCTGGTAGTGGCTGGCCACCTCGTCCACAACGGGAGCGAGAGCGCGACACGGTCCGCACCAGGCGGCCCAGAAATCTACGAGCACGGGCTGCTCTGACTGAAGGACATCTTTTTCGAAATTCGCGTCGCTAACTTCTGTTACGAACTGACCTGCCATGTATCTTCCTCCCAAGAATGCTCTGCGATTGCCACCCCAAGCTGGCCGAGCAACCTTCACCATAATAGATGCACGGAGACTCCTGTGGTTTCAAAAGTGACCGTGCCGTACAGGAAATATGGTCGGACCATCGGACGGAAGTGAAGTTACAAGGTAGGCATTAAATGAGAACGCCCGGATCCCTGTAGAGGGATCAACGGGCGGCGTAGCAGCCCTCCCCAGAACTGCTCACAGGCTGAAGGTACGCCATATCAAGAGGAAACGTAAAGGACTCTTAAGTAACTTCGTAGTAACCATTTAAAAGATTACTTACCGGGGCCTAAAACCGAGGACTCCGCACCGCCAGCGATAGTCGTCTCAATCACCTCAAGGTCCGGATCACCGGCGGCCTGCTGAAGCTGCGGAAGGAGTTCCGCAAGGGACTTCTCTGTTATCAGCAGAACAGACGGTCCTGCCCCGCTCAACGCAACTCCTAGAATTCCGGCAGTTCCTGATAGAGGAAGAAGGCGCCCGAGAAGCGGACACGCCTGAACGCGATAAGGCTGGTGGATACGGTCACGCATCGCCGTTGCCAGCAGATCCGGCCGCCCAAGCGCAAATGCCGACACCAGAAGTGCCGTAGATTGAATGTTCAGGACGGCGTCCTCTCTGGAGTAGTGCGACGGCAACATGGCCCGCGCTTTGCTGGTTGACAGCCCGGAAGGGGGGAGCGCTAACAGGAGGTTCCGCTTGAGGTTATCTTTGTAAGTGGCAGTTTTAACAGCGTTTCTATCCATTGCGGATACCGTCATTCCGCCCAGGAAGCAGGCGGCAACGTTATCCGGGTGTCCCTCACGGCGGCACGCCTCTTCGAGGATCTGCTGGCGTGACCAATTCAGTTCCCCAAAGTGATTTGCCAGCAGAACCCCGGCAAGCAGGGCTGCCGCGCTGGAACCGCACCCCATGCCAAGAGGAATCCCGTTATTGAGCTTGAGCGACAGGCGGGGGGATAGCTTGCCTGCATTCGCCAGCACATCCATGTAGGTGGTCAGGATCAGGTTGTTCTCGATGACAGAACACGCCTCGGCATTCCGTCCCGTCGCTTCAATGCTGAAGGCTCCGGTGTCGGAGACGGAGGCTTCGATCTCAAGATAAAGGGCCATTGCGAGACCCAGTGCATCGAAGCCGGGGCCGAGGTTGGCAGAGGTAGCGGGAAGACGGAGGCGGAGCGGAGATGAGGTCATTGATCGGATTCCGAAGGGTCTAAGTTGTCGGCCTACCCGGTGCACTGCGAAGTCCCTGCGTTTGATAGGCACCCCTGGCCCGTACCGGCGCCAGGCAGTTCAGGTTAACCACTGTCTTGAATGAGCCCAACCAGCCGCCGACTCCTACGCGTGCACCAGCTTCATCTGCGCCTCGAGCTCGCGGAAGACGGTGTCCGTCTCGGGCTCGAGGACGATGGGAGGCTTCCGCAAGGCGGCATGCAGCAGATGATCTGCGGCCGAGATCTGGGCGTTCTCCTCGTCCGTAAACAGTTCACCGCGATGGTAGTCGATGGTGTAGTTGGAATCCTTGAGGGTGTGGCCCGTCAGGACGAGAACCACGCGCTCGTCGGTCCCGATTTTTCCCTGCGCGACCAGCTTCTTCAGTCCGGCGAGGGTGACGGCAGAAGCCGGCTCACAGCCGATGCCCTCGGCTCCGATCTCGGCCTTGGCCAACGCAATCTCCTGCTCGGAGGCCTGCTCACACCAGCCACCGGTCGTCCTCAGGGCGCGCAGAGCCTTGCGCCAGGAGGCGGGGTTTCCGATCCGGATGGCGGTCGCGCGGGTGTTCGCCTTCACTGGAATGAGTTCCTCGCCGCCGTTTTCGGTCAGGCTGCGGAAAAGCGGGTTTGCTCCCTCTGCCTGAATAATGCTGACCCTGGGGACGCGAGGGATGAGACCGAGGTGGTGCATCTCCGAGAAGCCCTTTGCGAGGGCCGATCCGTTCGCGAGGTTTCCGCCGGGAACGATCACATGGTCCGGAACCTGCCACTCGAGCTGTTCCAGCATCTCGAAGGCGGGGGTCTTCTGGCCCTCAAGACGATAGGGATTGACCGAGTTGAGCAGCATGATGGGAAAGCGGTTGACCAGATCGGTCAAAACGCGGACGCAGCCGTCGAAGTCTGTCTTGAGCTGGATAGTCAGGGCGCCGTAGTCCATCGACTGCGACAGCTTGCCCCAGGCGATCTTGCCCTCAGGAATGAAGACGATCGAGCGCATTCCAGCGCGAGCAGCGTAAGCCGCCATCGCCGCCGAGGTGTTTCCCGTGGAAGCGCAGGCCACCCACTCGAAGCCGCGCTCGCGAGCCACAGAAAGAGCCGAGGTCATGCCGGTGTCCTTGAAAGAACCGGTCGGATTCATCCCCTGGTGCTTGGCGAAGACCCAGTTGAGCCCAAGCGCCTTCGACGCCCGAGGAAGCTCGTACAGCGGAGTGTTGCCCTCGCGCAGCGTCACGACGTGATCGACATCTTCAACAATGGGGAACAAATCGCGGAAACGCCAAACCCCAGATTGATCGATCGGCAGCGTAGAGGTTCGGCGCTCCTGCCAGAGCCAGCGCAGAGCGCTGACGTTCGGCAGATTGCTGCCGGAATCCGGTGCATCACCGTAGGGAGTGGCTGACCAGGGATAAATAACGTCATAGAGGCCGTTACAGTTAGGGCAGCGGAATATGCTGTTCACAGCGCTGCCGGCGATCCTGGAGCCGCACTCTGTGCATCGGAGTTGATGTGTCGCAACTTTCATGGTGGTTTACGTTAGGGTATCGTATTCGGCTGGCTGAACCAAAGAAGTGGGGCAAACTGTTTGCTTCCCTTCTGCTGCTCTTGGGCATCGTGGCGTCCCCCGGGGCGGCACAGCAGCCAGAACGCGTGATCAGGGTGGCGGCTGCAGCCGATCTGCAACCTGTCCTGCCGGTGCTCGCGGATCGGTATGAGAAGGCGACCGGAGTCAAACTGCTCATAAGCTATGGATCTTCAGGAAATCTGACCACCCAGATCCTCAATGGCGCACCGATGGACCTGTTTCTCGGCGCCGACTTTGTCTTCCCCGAAAAGGTGGTGGCAGCCGGTCTTGCAGATAGCACGGCACCTACGCAGTATGCTCGGGGAACGCTGGTGCTGTGGGCCCGGAAGGACTCTCCCCTTCAGCCAATTACGATCGATTCACTGGTAGACAAGCGCGTCACGGCAGTGGCAATCGCGAATGATCTACGGGCTCCTTACGGCCAGGCTGCCGTCGCGGCTCTGAGGCGCCTGAGGATGTACGACAGGGTGAAACCACACCTGGTCGTGGCAGAGAACATCGCCCAGGCGGCCCAGTTTGTGGAGTCTGGCAACGCTCAGCTTGGCCTTGTTTCGCTGACAGCAGCGAGCACCCAGCGTCTCAAGACGGAAGGCAGCTTTGTGCGCATTCCCGCGTCAGCCTACGCACCCATCATGCAGTGCGCAGTCGTAATGAAGAATTCAGACCGTAAGGCGGAGGCGCACGCGTTTCTGAACTGGCTGCTGAAGCCGGAGATTCAGAGCAGTCTGGCGGCAATGGGTCTGCAACCGGTGCGCTAGCTAAATTGTTGCGCGGTCTTCTGTGTAGACTTGCGCTGTATGGACCTCGAGGCCCTCTGGCTGACGCTGCGCCTGGCAGCCACCACGACGCTGATTCTTCTGCTGATCGCGCTGCCGCTGGCGTGGTGGATCGCGTCGGGACGCGATGCCATCCGCGCGCTGGTACAGGCCGTCGTGGCGCTGCCGCTGGTCCTTCCGCCCACGGTGCTTGGGTTCTACCTGCTGATCGCGATGGGCCCGCTGACGGCGCCGGGGCGACTGCTGATTCGGCTCTTCGGGCACCCATTAGCCTTCAGCTTCGAAGGACTCCTGATCGGTTCGGTCCTCTACAGCCTGCCTTTTGCTGTTCAGCCGCTGGTCGCCGGATTTGAATCCGTGGACCAGGGATACGTTGAGGCTGCGGCTGGCCTGGGTGCCTCTCCCCTGCGCACTTTCTTCTCGGTCGTCCTTCCGATGGCCCGCTCTTCCCTGATCACCAGTGCGGTGCTGTCATTTACTCATACCGTGGGAGAGTTCGGCGTGGTCCTGATGCTGGGAGGGAACATTCCGGGCGCGACTCGAACCCTGTCGATCTCGCTGTATGACCTGGTCGAAGATAGCAACTATGCTGCCGCCAACCGCACGGCGCTCGCGCTGGTGGGTTTTGCGATGGCTGCGCTGGTCGTGATCTATCTTCTACCAGGGGTTCGCAGAAGCCGAGGAAGGCAGGCCGACCTTGTCCGCTAGCCTGCTCAGTCTGAGCCTGCAGCACCGTGTTGGTGGTTTGTCGATGGATGTGGCTTTCACCCTCACACATCCATGGACGGTACTCTTCGGGCCTTCAGGAAGCGGCAAGACCACAGTGCTACGTGCCATCGCAGGATTCCTCAAACCGGAGGAAGCGGGCATCACCTATGGGCCTACCCATACAGTGCTGATCGATACTCGCAAACGCATCTTTGTCCCGGCACATCAGAGACCTGTCCGCAGCGCAGGTCAGGCAGCGAGATTGTTCCCCCATCAGAGCGTTCGGCAGAACCTGGCCTACGGAATGGGCTCGGATACGAAAAAGGAGGAGACCTCTGCAGCGGTCGACGAGATCATCTCGCTGTTTCAACTGGAGGAACTCGCAGACCGCAGACCGGATGCGCTGAGCGGAGGGGAGCGGCAACGGGTTTCGGTCGCTCGCGCAGTAGGCGCAGCCAGGGCGTACCCCGGTCCGGAGAAGCCGCTGCTGCTGCTGGACGAGCCATTCACCGGGCTGGATGCTCGCCTGCGCGACGAGCTTCTGCAAGGCCTGCGCGAGTGGCTGGCTAGGTGGGAGGTGCCGGTGCTCTCGGTGACGCACGCGCTGGGAGAGGCGTTTCAGCTTGGCGCAGAGGTCATCAAGATCGCTGACGGTCGCGTGGTGCGGCAGGGTCCGGTCGCAGTGGTACTGGAGGAGGAACGGAATAGGCTCTTGAAGCAGCTTCGGTCCGAATAGCGCCGGGGGACACCCGGCTACCCGAGTTGCACAGGCTCCTGCTCCAGATCGATGGAAAAGAGCGCCTTTACTCTTTGCTGGATCGCGTCTCGCAGCGCAAAGAGGTCAGCTGCAGTCGCATTGCCTCGGTTGATGAGTGCGAGAGTATGCCGGGATGAGATTCCTGCATTCCCCATCGCATAGCCTTTGACGAAGCCTGCACGTTCCAAGAGCCATGCGGCGGCCAGCTTGATGCGGCCTCCTTCAGCAGGCCAGTGCGGAATCTGGTCCGGCGAAAGCCCCATAGCGGACGCTACATGCTGGAAGATCTCCGGGGTGACCACTGGATTCTTGAAGAAGGAGCCAGCGCTGCGGCTGTCCGGCTCACCTTCGACGATCAGCATGCCCTTGCCGTGCCGAATCTCCCCGACTGCATGGTAGACCTCAAGCGGCGTTGGCTCCCTCTGACCAAAGTAACGGGTCAGGTCAGCATAGGTCAGGTGCGGTTTGCGTGCGGGATCGAAGCGGAAGGTGACGGCAGTGACGATGTATCGGCCTTTATGGGTTGTATTGAAGATGCTGCGCCGGTAGGCGAATCCACAAGCGGCATTGTCCAGGGTGACAAACATCGTCGTCTCCAGATCGAGTACGCGAACAGAAGCAATCGTCTCTGCGACCTCCTGGCCGTAGGCACCGACGTTCTGGACGGGCGTTCCCCCCACGGTGCCGGGGATGCCAGCGAGACATTCGACGCCGCTGATTCCCTGCTTGCAGACGAAATGGACGAAGTTGTTCCAATCGGCTCCGGCTGGAACCGTGTATTCGACTGAATCGCCTGAATGCGCAGACGTGATTGCGCCGTCGAGTGCCATATGGATCACAAGCCCATCGAAGCCTACGTCCGAGACGACCAGGTTGCTTCCACCTCCAAGGACGAAGATGGCAAGGTTTTCCTTGCGCGCAAAGGCAATGGCGTCAAGCAGTTCATCTTCCGTGTGGACCTCGGCAAAGTAGCTCGCCGGTCCGCCGATGCGGAGGGTAGTGTAGGGGGCAAGAGAGACGTTCTGCTGGATCTGGAGAGCAGTCAGGGCCACGCGTTTGAGGGTATATCAGGCTGGGCGAAAGACGAAGGCAGCCAACGATGACGAAGCTCACCATGCACCAGTACAATAGGAGGAGGATGGAAAGACGGATGGAATGATGTGCCGATCTTTCAGGGGAGATATCTATGTATCCAGAGATTATGGTGATTCCGATGCGCGAGGAGCTGACACGCGCAGGGGTGCAGGAGGTCCGCACCGCTGATGAGGTGGACGCTGCACTCGCCAAGCCCGGGACCACGATGGTTGTGGTGAATTCGATCTGCGGCTGCGCCGCCGGCAAGATGCGCCCGGGAGTTCGCCTGGCCCTGCAGCACGCAACCAAGCCGGACCAGCTGGTTACGGTTTTTGCAGGACAGGATCGCGACGCCACAGAACGTGCCCGGAGCTACTTTGGCGGCCATCCGCCCACCTCGCCCGCGATCGCTATTTTGCGTGATGGGCAGCTTGTGTACCTGATGCAGCGCTCGGCTATCGAGACCTCGACCGCGCCCGCCATCGCCCAGGAGCTGACTCGGGCATTCGACACATACTGCGCTCCAGCCACAGCGTAAACCACTCATGACAGGAAACCGGAGGTCAGGTTTACACCTGATCTCCGGCTTTCGTTTTTTGAGGGCTGATCGCGCAGAAAAATCGGCCGATAGATGGAAGTAACATGACCATCCAAGGCACTTATGCCGCTCAGGCTATCCCCGAAGGGCCCCGAACGGTCGACAGCCCCGGGCCAGCGTCGCCAGAGCCGTACATCCTTGCAGGCGGAAGCGCCGCGATGCAGCGACTTCGGCTGCAGATTGAGCGGATCGGCCCACATTTCCGCACGGTGCTGCTGCGAGGCGAGACCGGCACCGGCAAACATCTGGTCGCGCGCGCGCTCCATGCCGCAAGCCGTCGAGCACAGGCGTCCTTCAGTGTCTGGAACAGCGCACGACTGGATTGCAGTGAGAGGGATGCCCCCACGGCTGCTTCCCTGTTGGTTCGATCCGCAAAGCAGGGTACGGTATTTCTGGACCGCGTGGATGAGATGTCTCCTGGCGCTCAGAAGAATCTGCATGCGGTGCTCTGTGGGAATAGTGGGCTGCGTATAGTTGCGGCAACACGGCAGGACATTCGCGTCCTGACGGCAGCAGGGCTGTTCCGGCATGACCTTTACAGCCGACTTTCGACCGTTGAGATTGTTTTGGAGCCACTGCGCAGCCGCTTGGAGGATATCCCGGAGCTTGGGGGCCTCTTTCTCAGCCGATTCGGACAGCGCTACGGTAGACCAGTCGACGCCATTGCTTCCAACGCGATGAAGCTGCTTTTGAACCATACCTGGCCGGGCAACGTGCGCGAGCTTGAGAACGTGCTGCACAACGCTGTATTGCAGTGCGAAGGGACGGAGTTGATGCCGGAGCATCTCTCGTGGCTAGCGCCCACAGGTCCGGCTTCAGAGAGCTGGGGTGCTGATAAGCCATCCATAGAGCCGCTGCGTCTGCAGGAGGTTATCGACCGCCATGTTCTCCGCGTGCTGCAGGAGTGCTCCGGCAATAAGGTGCGTGCCGCAGAGGTGCTTGGCATCAGCCGATCGACCCTCTATCGAATGCTTGACGCCTCGGCATTGGAGTCCCGCGCCCGGTAGACCGTGAGCGCTGCACGATACACTGACCTCAAGAGATTGAGGTGTGTATGAAGAGGTATGGACTGTTCGGTAAGCCCCTGACAGCCGGTGTTTTGGTGATCATGTCGTGTGGTCTTAGCGTCGGAATGGCACAGGCGCAGGATGGACCATTGGGACCGCCAACGGTGGCCCCGCAGCGCGGACCCCAGACTGTTGAGGAGAGAAGCAAGGCGCTCGCTGCGCTCCTGGATGACATCTGGCAGGATCGCCTGAAGCATTCTCCGGAGTACGCCTCCTTCCTTGGAGACAAGCGTTATAACGACCAGTGGACCGACTACTCCGTCAAAGAAGTGAATGCCTCGCTTGAGCGCGGAAGGGTCTTCCTGGACCGCCTGGCCGCGATCGACATAACCGGGCTGAAGCCGCAGGAGGTCTTGTCTCGCGACCTGATGATTCGGGATCTTACCGATGCGCAGGAGGCAGCACGCTTCAAAGAGTGGGAGATGCCGGTCAACCAGTTCACCGGCTTCCACACCGATATGGTGCAGCTGGTCAGCAGCCTCTCGTTCGAGACAGTGAAGGACTACGACGACTACATCACCCGGCTCAAGAAGATCCCCACCGTCTTCTCGCAGAATATGACTGACATGCAGCTCGGAATGGATGAAGGCCGCGTTCCCCCGGCCTATCTGCTGGAAAAAGTCGTTACGCAGACCGAGACGATCGCCCAGCAGAAGCCGGCAGACAGCCCCTTTGCTGAGCCGCTCAAGAAGTTTCCAGCCAGCGTCAGCGCAGCAGATCGGAAGCGGATCAGCGAAGAGATGCTCGAGGCGGTCTCCACGAGCGTGCTTCCCTCCTACGCTCGTTTCGCCAGGTTTCTAA
>DASTSJ010000227.1:0-2170 GCA_035760765.1 Edaphobacter sp.
CATTCAATCGCGCGTAAAACGGCAGATGGAGAAGGCCCAGAAGGAGTACTACCTCAACGAGAAGATCAAGGCCATCCAAAAGGAGCTCGGTCGCGGCGAGAAGTCTGAGTTCGACGAGCTGAAGAAGAAGATCGAAGCTGCCGGCATGCCGAAGGACGTAGAGGAGAAGTCGCTCCAGGAGTTGAAGAAGCTCGAAGCGATGCCGCCGATGTCGGCTGAGTCCACTGTCTCGCGCAACTATCTCGACTGGCTTCTTGCTGTGCCGTGGAAGAAGCGGTCCAAAGAGATTCGCTCGATTGAGCATGCCGAAACGATCCTGAATGAAGACCACTACGGTCTTGAAAAGATCAAGGAGCGCATCCTTGAGTTTCTCGCTGTGCGCCAGCTCGTCAAGAATCCCAAGGGTTCCATTCTTTGCTTCGTCGGACCTCCGGGCGTGGGTAAGACCTCGTTGGGCATGTCCATCGCCAAGGCAACGGGCAGAAAGTTCGTCCGCATGTCGCTGGGCGGCGTGCGTGATGAGGCCGAGATTCGCGGTCACCGCCGCACTTATATCGGTGCCCTTCCCGGTCAGATTATTCAGTCGATGAAGAAGGCCGGCACGAAGAACCCTGTCTTCATGCTGGACGAAATCGACAAGATGGCGTCGGATTTCCGCGGTGACCCTGCGAGCGCTCTGCTCGAGGTGCTTGATCCCGAGCAGAATACGTCCTTCCAGGACCATTACCTCGACGTCGAATACGATCTATCGCAGGTCCTCTTTGTCGCGACGGCCAACGTGCTGCATACGATTCCGGGCCCTCTGCAGGATCGCATGGAGATTCTGCGTCTCCATGGGTATACGGAGCTTGAGAAGCTGGAGATCGCAAAGCAGTATCTGGTCAAAAAGCAGCGGGAAGCAACCGGCCTGACCGACAAGCAGATCGTCTTTGGGGATGATGCTCTCAAGCATCTCATCCGCGCATACACACGAGAAGCTGGCGTTCGTAACCTCGAGCGGGAGATCGGAAATGTCTGCCGCAAGGTTGCACGGCGCGTCGTGAAGGATGGTCCCTCGCACGAGGAGACCATTACGGCAGAGAGCCTGGCTGATCTGTTGGGTCCGGCGAAGTTCCGCGATTCGCAGGTTCACGAGAAGAGCGAGGTTGGTCTCGTGACCGGTCTTGCCTGGACGGAGATGGGCGGCACTATCCTTCAGACCGAGGTCCAGGTGCTCGATGGAAAAGGAAAGCTGACCACTACCGGCCAGCTTGGCGATGTGATGCAGGAATCGGCACAGGCCGCGCTCAGCTACATCCGCTCGCGCTCGCATCAGCTTGGTTTGAGCAAGGATTTCTACAGAAACGTCGACATCCACGTTCATGTTCCCGAAGGCGCCATCCCGAAGGATGGGCCGTCAGCAGGCATTACGCTGGCGACTGGCCTTGCGAGTGCATTGACAGGCATCAAGGTTCGCCGTGACGTTGCGATGACGGGCGAGATCACTCTTCGAGGAAAGGTGCTGCCGATCGGTGGCCTGAAGGAAAAGCTTCTGGCGGCGCATCGCGCCGGTATCTACGAGGCGATTCTTCCCGAGGAGAACAAGAAGGATCTTCCGGATCTTCCCGATCTCCTGAAGAACTCCATGAAGCTGCACTTCGTTGAGGATATGGATCAGGTACTGCAGCTGGCTCTTGAGGGCAAGCTTCCTGAGCTCAAGGAAGAGAAGCCTGAGGCGTTATCGAAGGTGCTGCCCACAAATATGGAGCTTCCGCAGCAGCCAGTTTCACGTCAGTAAAATGCTTCCAAGTTGAGAGAGCCGGGCCCGATTGGGTCCGGCTTCTTTCTGCCTGCTATGCTGCTCTCTTGCCGCTGATGAAGTGCATAATGACCGACAGCACCGCGAATAACAGAAGCAGGTGAATCAAAACGCCGGCCGTTTTGAAGACGAGGAAACTGGCTATCCAAATGACGAACAAAACCACAGCTAGGATAAGAAACATCGCAGGAGCCTTCTTTCTACGACTTAGGTACGTAACGTCTGCGAGGTAAGAAGCGCATTCGCAGCACAATCGTTGCTTAGCGATCGTGTTTTCTGAGAAAGACAAAGGGCGCCAGAGATGACTCTGGCGCCCTTTCGCAAGCTGGAACGGGGCTTAGCAGCCGCCGGCGATCGAAGGGATCAACATGA
>DASTSJ010000228.1:0-8260 GCA_035760765.1 Edaphobacter sp.
CGATGCTGCTCGAACTGAAACCGTAGATCCTTTGACCGGGTCCGGTAAGAGAGGCGCGAAAGCGCCTCTCTTACAAGAACCGAAAGCCTTCACGAGGAAGGTCATCTTGAGAAGGAGCCCCGGCACCCTACCGCAGGGGTGAGAACGGCAGCGGATGCAGGATGATGTTGCTGATGTTTGCCACGATCTTCGCGTCCTTCAGTTCTGCCGGACCACTGATCTTCTTCCACTCCGGATCGGAGCCGAAGGCCTTCCAGTGCGTTTCCCGCCCCTCCAGATTGTCGAACGACAGCATGTAGGTGATGTTGGGTTGTCGGCCGCCGATGACGGATTCTCCGATGAAGACAGGGCGCATGCCCAGCCGCTGGAAGACGCCGATCTCGCCATTATTGAACATCGCCGCTTTCTTCTCGCGTGCGGCCATGGACTGCGACTGGTAGGTGCGCAGTTCAAAGATGCGCGCCGGACGGCTGGAGGCGTCGTTCGGAAGCACGACTTGCGGAAGTATCGCGAGACTATGGAAGAGGCTGCTTTCCATGGTGACGAAGGGCATGCCGAGGCCGGCGGCGAGTGCCTGCGAGGCCTTCTCGTACTCGCTGTCTCCTGCAAGATGGCCAAGGACCTCCTGCATGGAGCCGAGCGAGCTGTACTCCGCGATGCTGAAGAGGCTGGGGCCGTCCGGGCCGATCAGGTTGGAGAACGCAGCCACGGGCTTTGCCCCGCCGCGCGTCAGTGCTGGAAACAGTCCGCCTTCCAGGTACTGCGCGACGCGCTTCGCCTGGTCTTCATCGCTGTTGTGCAGCCTCCAGGTCGTGATCTCGAAGAAGCTTCGCGTGGCGCTGGCTGCGGAGGCAGAAGAGGAGAGCATGGCGGACATTGCGGCGGCACCTGTAATCATCTGACGGCGGTTCATTTTGTCTACGGTATATCAACTGCCCTGCCTCCTCCGAATGTTCGGTTGCTTCCCGTCAGGCTTCGCCTTACCATCGCCTTGAGTGGACTTTCCGAAGAACAAGTCGAAGATCGACCTGAACCACGGATCGAAGGGCGATTCCGAGCGTCTGGTCTCTGCCGGGCGTGTCGACGACGATGCCGCCTTCGAGCTGAAGCTTCGGCCAACGCGCCTCATGGAGTTCATCGGGCAGAGCAAGGCGAAGGAGCAGTTGGCCATTGCTCTTGAAGCGGCGCGTTCCCGCGGTGAGGCTCTGGATCACGTGCTGCTCTTCGGTCCTCCAGGGCTCGGTAAGACCACGCTGGCGACCATTATTGCGAATGAGCTCGGCGTCGGCTTCCAGCAGACCAGCGGTCCGGCGCTGCAGATTCAGGGCGACCTGACGGCCATCCTGACCAATATTCGTGAGCGGCAGGTGCTCTTCCTCGACGAAATCCACAGGCTGCAGCCGGTGCTTGAGGAGAAGCTCTATACCGCGCTTGAAGATTACAAGCTCGACATCATGATCGGGCAGGGTCCGGCCGCGCGCACGCATGTGATGGATATCAAGCCATTTACCTTCGTGGCGGCGACAACGCGTCCGGGGCTTTTGAGCTCGCCCCTGCGGTCGCGCTTCGGGATTCTTCTGCGGCTGGAGTTCTACACCGACGACGAGTTGCGCTACATCGTCGAGCGCTCCGCCGAAGTGCTTGGGGTGCCAATCGATCAGGACGGTGCCGCCGAGATCGCCATGCGTTCACGCGGAACCCCCCGTATTGCCAATCGTTTACTGCGACGTGTCCGCGACTACGCCCAGGTGCGTGCTGCAGGAAAGATTGACCGCGAGACCGCGCAACGTGCGCTTGAGCTGCTGGAGGTGGATGCGCACGGCTTCGACGAGCTCGACCGGCGCCTTCTGCGTACCATTATCGAAAAATATGACGGCGGTCCTGTCGGGCTGAACACCCTTGCCGCCGCTCTGGCCGAGGAGCAGGACGCTCTCGAAGAGGTTTATGAACCTTTTTTGATTCAAATCGGCTTTTTAGACAGAACTCCTCGTGGTCGCGTGGCCACCCGGCTGGCTTATCAGCATCTCAATATCGAGATGCCAGGCAAGCTCAGCCTCTTTTAGCCAATCCGAAACGAACCTCAGAGCGGTTCGGGCAAACCCGGGTATCCATAAGAACGTAGAACGTAAGCAATTCCACATTGAGGCAGGTGGGTCAGGGCACCCTGTGTTTCTGCTCGCCTCCGTTTTTTGCTAGATAGGGCCCCGGTAATGGACTACAAAACTTCTTTTATTTTTTTTATTGTCTCTCTCGGTCTTTTCTCAGTTGCTCTCACCTCTCTTGCGGTCGTTGACAAGACCGTCAGCGGGGCTCGGTGGCTTGCGGCTTCCACCCTTATCGACTTCTTCCGCACACTTCTGCAAGCCCTGATGGGCTCGGCACCGCCAACCGTCACTCTCTTTCTTGCCAACGAACTCAGCATCGCCTCGTTTGCCCTCATGTTTGTGGGGCTGCGCTGGTTTATCGTTCGCACTCCGTTCCGCCGCTGGGACCTCGCCGGCCTCCTTGTCGGCTATATGGCGCTTTACGCTGTCTTCTTTCATCGACCGGTCAGCCACTGGAGCTTTGTCGTCGCCGCGCTCCCAATCCTCGCCATGGGGGCAAGCCTGACCTGGATGCTGCTCCGCCAACGTGATTCGCGCTTTGTCATCCCGTCGCGGATGACCGGCGCTTTTCTGGGTGTCTACACGGTGGTGATGACCTACCGGTGCAGACTGTCGCTCCACCAGCTTTCGCGCTCCGTAGACTCGCCCTGGGCTAATCCCGCGTGGATGTATTCCATGCTGGCCCTGATGCTCATGTCCTACTGCCTGCTGCTGATGTACGTCCTCTTCACCGTCGTGGAGATGCACAGCAGCGTGGCCTACGCTGCGGGTATCGATCCGCTCACCGGCGCCCTCAACCGCCGCTCCTGGACCAAGCATGCCTCGCAGATCCTTGCCCGCTGCGAGCGCCGGGAGCAGCCCGTCGCCCTGGTCGCCATCGACCTCGATAACTTCAAGCGGGTGAACGACACATACGGACATGGCGGGGGAGATGTCACGTTGTGCGCCTTCGTCGATCTCGTGAAGGAGCAGCTTCGTCCGGAAGACATGGTTGTCCGTCTCGGCGGCGAAGAGTTCGCCCTTCTGCTGCCCGATATGGACATGGTCGACGCCGCCCGCGCGGCGGAGAGCCTCCGCCGCAGCCTCGAACAGATGCGCGTCCACTACGACGGCCGGATGATCCAGACAACGGCGAGCGCTGGCGTGACCGAGATGCAGCCTGGGGATTCGCTCGAAGACATGCTCAAGCGCGCGGACGATCTGCTCTACAGGGCCAAATCCGAGGGGAGGAATCTCGTGCTCACCGAGGAGTCCATCGCCTTCCCTGCGCGGCCTGTGTTGGTCGAGAGATTCGAAATGCAGACGGAGCGCACGGCATAACAACGCGGCCTTGATAGGGCTGGGCTGCAAACGGAGACTGACACAAACCCGGGGATGGTCCAGGTTCTTCTTTTCTGAGCGGACCAACCCGCCCGCCACAAGCATCGGCACATCGAACACTGGAGTCAGCAAGGGCGTTGTATGATGGGCGCGTGTCCAAAAAATCCGAAACATTGCTCTCTCTGAAAGCTGGTGGGACCGCCCAGTCGCGTGTCGACCGTCGTGAATTCATCAAAACAAGTACTCTGGCAGCCGGCGCGCTTGCGCTGGGGGCGCCTGCATTTCTGCGCGGACAGAACCTCAATAGCAAGCTGAACATCGCCTGTATCGGAATCGGCGGCAAAGGCAGGAGCGACACCGATGCCTGTGCCGGCGAGAACATCGTCGCCCTGTGCGATGTGGATACAGGCTCCGATGCCTTCCAGATGCAGACCAGAAAATATCCCGGCGCCAAGTTTTATAAAGACTTCCGGCAGATGCTCGATCAGATGGGAGATCATATCGATGCCGTGACCGTCTCCACGCCGGACCATATGCATGCGATCGTGGCGTCTGCGGCGATGAAGAGGCACAAGGCCGTGTTTTGCCAGAAGCCTTTGACCCAGACGATCTATGAAGCCCGGTATCTGCGCGAGATGGCCCACAAGAAAAAGATCGTCACGCAAATGGGCAACCAGGGCAGCGCCTCCGAGGGATTGCGCCGTGCCGTGGAGACCATTCAGGACGGCCTCATCGGACAGGTGCACGAGATCCACGTCTGGACCAACCGCCCCATCTGGCCGCAGGCGATGGACCGTCCCGCCGGTGCAGATCCCGTCCCGGCAACCCTGGATTGGGATACGTGGATTGGCCCGGCCCCGATGCGCCCTTACAAGGGCGCCCGCAAACCCGGCGAGAAGACCGGAATCTACGAGCCTTTCAACTGGCGCGGCTGGCAGGACTTCGGAACTGGCGCGCTGGGCGATATGGCCTGCCACACCGTCAATATGCCCTTCCGTGCTTTGGATCTCGATTACCCGACAGAGATCGAGGCGACGCCCCTCGGCCCGATGAACAGGGAGTCCTTTCCGCTGGGCTCAAAGATTCGCTTCGCCTTCCCCAAACGCAAAGGCCGCATCCCCGTCGAGCATCCGCATCTCTTTCACCACTACCGAAAGATCGAGCACGACCCCGTCACCCTGTGGTGGTACGACGGCGGACAGCCTGACCCCTCAGCCCGCGGCGGTCATGATCTGAGCAACAAGCCCCCCATCGAGCTCACCGCTGACATCGTGGCGCTGCAGGGCAAGGTTCCCAACAGTGGCTGCCTGCTGATTGGTGATGGGGGTACGGTCTTCTCCCCGGACGACTATGGAACCAACTTCTTTATCAAGCTGAAGGGTGAGCCCAAGTTCGTCAACTACCTGCAGCATCCTGCCATGGCGCAGTACAAGGAACGCATTCCCCGGAATACCCATGCAGGGAACCTCGTCCAGGCCCACGCTCTCGAGTGGCTCGAAGCCATTAAGGCCAACAAGCCGGAGATGTGCTACTCGCGCTTTGACGTCGGAGCCCGTCTGACGGAGATCATGCTGCTGGGCTGCGTATCGCTGCGTGTGGGGCAGAAGATCGAATGGGACGGACCCAAAATGGCCGCGAAGAACTGCCCGCAGGCGGCGCCGTTCATACGCCGGCAGGACCGTTCCGGCTGGGCTCTGTCCTGATAGTGCTGGGCCCGGCAATCACCCAGTCGTGCAGCGGTCGCGGTCCATATCGGCGGCCTCGGCGATGATGCGCTCTGAGCGGTCGACTAGCTTCGCGTTAGTAGGCCGCCAAAGCGACCCCCCCCCCGGCCTTGTACGGCCACGAATCTATCTTTCTGGCGATCAGCGCATACGCGACGTCTCGAAATCGATTCACGATACGAATCTGAACAATCGCCATCCGAGTTCCTGCAGCTTTTCTGACGTGCTGTCCGTCCTTGCTATTACGCAACAAGATCAGCATTTTTCGGAGGTTGTATGGTACGACCCATCCCACTTGTAGTGGCAACTGTGCTAACACTAGCCAGCGTTTCCGTGAACGCTCAAAATCCAGGCCCCAGGCCGGGAAACCAACCACCTCCTCCACCTCCTACAGCGGGTGTGAAGCTCGAAATTACGGACGGCTCCTCCGCAACCTATCGCGTCACAGAACAGTTTGTCGGTGTCGCCTTTACCAACGAAGCAGAAGGCACCACGAATCTGGTCAGTGGCGAACTGACAATTCAGGCCGACGGAACCATTGCACCGGGCTCAAAACTGACGGTCGACCTACGTGGACTGAAGAGCGACCAGGACCAGCGCGATGGCTACATCCAGAACCGCACGCTTGAGACCGCCAAGTTCCCGAATGCTGAGTTTGTGCCCACCAAGGTCACAGGCCTCGACAAGATGATCCCCTCCGCGGGACAGGCGGGCATCTCTCTTACCGGCAACCTGACTATCCATGGCGTCACCAGGGAAGTGACCTTCCAGGGCATCGCAACCTTCAACCCACGGACCAACTCCGTGGCGGGACGCGCAAAGACTTCGCTGACCTTTGACGAGTTTGGCCTCACCCAGCCAAAGATTGGCCGTCTTGCGAGCGTGGATAACAAGATTGATCTCGAACTGGTCTACCGCTTCAAGCGCAGCATGCTTTAGTGGCTGGCAGAAGAAAGGCCCGGAGATCCAGGCCTTTCTTCTCCGAGTATTTCAAATCTTCCGCCATATACGGCAGAGCCTATGAATGCGTCTTTTCAGCACGCGGATGCTACCGTAACGTGTTCCTTGAAGAGGGCCTGTTCTGCAGATCGTGTTGGGCTACGCGAGCGCACGTGCCAGGCTTCCGCCTGCGGTATTCAGCTTGTCTTCAGCAGCTTTGCGATCCAGACCCAGCTTCTGCATGGCAATCGCCACCTTTACGCTGCCGGCCTCATCGAGCAGCTTCGCAGCGGTAGCCCGGTCGACGCCCGCAGCCTCAGCGATGATGCGCTGCGCGCGGTCCACCAGCTTCTCGTTGGTGGGCTGCACGTTCACCATAAGGTTGCCGTATACCGCACCGGTGCGGATCATGACGCCCGTCGAAAGCATGTTGAGCACCAGCTTGGTCGCCGTGCCAGCTTTCAGGCGCGTCGAACCGGTCACAATCTCAGGACCCGTGACCGGAGCAATGGCAATGTCAGCGATCTCGGACATCTTCGATCCGGCGACGCAGGTCAGCGAGACCGTCAGCAGCCCCATCTTCTTCGACTGCTCCATGGCGCCGATGACGTACGGCGTACGCCCGGACGCTGCAATCCCCACCAGCGTGTCGGGAGCGCCGTTCTGCCCAAACCCGGCCGCCAGCAGGTCGGCCGCGCCCTGCTCACGCGAGTCTTCTGACTTCTCACTCGATTTGCGCAGCGCCGAATCACCGCCTGCAATCAGACCCTGCACCAGCGTGGGAGGAACGGAGAACGTCGGCGGACACTCACTGGCATCCAGCACGCCAAGCCGTCCGCTGGTCCCAGCGCCGATGTAGAAGAGACGGCCACCCTTCTCAAACCGTGCGGCGACCTCATCGATGGCTCGCGCAATCTGCGGAAGCTGCGTCGCCACGGCGTCGGGGACCGTACGGTCCTCCTGGTTGATGAGCGTGACCATCTCCAGGGTAGAGATCTGGTCGATCTCGGTGGTCCGCGGGTTACGCGACTCGGTAGACAGGGCGGCAAGATTCAGGTCATTCATCAAGGACAATGATATGGTCTCCAGCACCAATTTCGTGCGTGCGCTCCTGGAAGCTCAGAACGGACCATCTGAGTGTCCCCGGGCGGAGGATTGCCGGATCGCAAGAATCGCCATCAGGAGACAGCCGGCAATCAGCAACTCCACAATCACGGGAGGAAGAAAGAAATACTGCATCGAAACGGCCGCCAGCGCGAGGTAACCCAGCAGGAACGTCACAAGCACACCCTGCAGGCCGGCGGTGCTCTTCTGCGTAACGCCCGCCAGCAGCCACAGGACCACGGCCTCAGCCGTAAGGAAGATCGCCACCGCCAGGCCCATGCCGTGGTAGAAGTCCCACTGGGTCCGCATGCTCCCCATCACGGGGAAGAGATTGGCCTTCATGGCATCGATTGCAGTCTGCTGTGGTCCGGGAGCAGGAGGAGCGTAGACACCCCCGATGGTATGGGTGACCGCGTGGACGAAGGTAAGGACGGAGGCAGAGCGTAGCCAGGTCGCAGTTTTCACAGCAGTTCTCCCTCGCCTACCCGTTTTGCGTACGCATCGAGGATCGTGATCCACGCGCCAGGTCCGTCGAGCTTTTCGCGGAGATCCAGATAACCTTCGCCGTGCCGCTCGAGATTGTAGTGCGTTAGCTCTACCAGTGTGGAGGAAGGATCCTCTGCGGTGAAGCGGATGTCGATGTCGCTAGCGTGGCTGGCATCCAGATCGAAGCTCCAGTCCTGCTGCAGATGCCAGGAGAGCGTCACCAGGTGGGGCGGGTCCCAGGCGCGTACGAAGCCCCAGCTGCAGTCGTTGCCCTGGGCGTCGCGCTCATACCACCGTCCGCCGACTCGCGGTTCCACGATGATGGTCTCAAAGGGATGAGGCGCAATGTGATGCGTGGCTGGCCACCACGTCTCCATCTGTTCGACGAAGATGGAGAAGGCCTGCGCTATGGGTACAGCAACGCGCACGCTCTTATGGACGACGGCTCGTTCGGCGGTTGGAACCATGACGAGGTCCACCTTTCTGAGGTGATTTGTCTGCTTTGGTCTCTCGTGGAGCGGAAGCCTGCGATGCAACCAGCTCAAAGGAGTTGAGCGCGCGCGTCCAGATCTGGTCGAAGTG
>DASTSJ010000229.1:0-2399 GCA_035760765.1 Edaphobacter sp.
GACGGTCTGGGTCATCCAGGAGATGCCGACGTGCGCCTTGATGCGGTCGACGACCTCTCCGACGGTCAGGGTGGATGGCGGTTGGGCGCTGCTGAGGGTCGCGGCTGTGGAGGCCAGCGCGGCTGCGCCGGCGACGAATGCTCGTCGGGAAAAGGTCATGGCGACCATTTTGCCAAAAGGCGGAGGAAGTTTGTTCGGAGGATGGGGCTCGCGAACGAGTTTAAGCTGCGCGGGCAAACCGCAGATCCTTCGACTCCGCTTCGCTCCGCTCAGGACGACAACTTTCTTGGGGTGCCTTCCGGGAACTGTTCGAGATGAGGACACGTTGTTGCGGGCGCGTCCGGAGACGCTTTGCTCAGGATGACACTCGTGGAAGCGCACAGTTCGCTACGGCTCATTGGGGGGAAAAGAGGCAAGAAGCGTTGATGGCCCCGGAGCCGTTGTTGCGGTTCCCGGGGCCATGGTGTTTTTGCAGACGGCCCGTAAGCCGAATTCTGTTCTAGATGATCATTCCTCTAGGCGACGCATTACTGCGGCGCTCCAGCAACCTACCCGCAGGTTTCGGCGCCAGCAACGCAACAGAAACGAGGTTTCTGAAGAGCTGCCGCTCTGCGCCTGGGCGCACCGGGCCGATACGCTATCGCTGCCTGCAGAGGAGCAGCGATATCCCTGCCTATTTGGTCTTGCTCCGTGTGGGGTTTACCATGCCGCGTCTGTTACCAGACGCGCGGTGCGCTCTTACCGCACCTTTTCACCCTTACCGCTGGCTTTCGCCAGAGGCGGTATGTTCTCTGTTGCACTGGCCGTCCGGAGGTCTTGAAACCTCCGTCCCGGACGTTATCCGGCACACTGCCCTGCGGAGTTCGGACTTTCCTCTCCCGCATGTGCCTTGCGGCCACGCGGCAGCGATCATCCGGCCGCCTGCACCTCCAAGTGTATCGCGATTCGGGGCAGCAAACGGTTGGCCCAGAGGCTCGAGCGTGCGCGTATGATGTTCGGCACCATTCCCCATCACGCCGCCAGACACGATGGAGCGGTTCCAGTTTCCAGGCCCCATAGTCCGACTTTTTGTGCCGAGGAGAGATGCCATGGAAAACAACGTTACGATCACTCTGAATACGCTGCACTGCAACCGCGAGGGACAGGGGTCGGGAGGATCTTCGCCCTACCTGTGGCCTGCCATGCTGTGGGTCAATAAAGACACGGCCACGGTAGGGGTCCTCGGGATCCTGGAGGACGACTCCCACACCGTTCTGAAGCGAGGGATGAAGCCCGGCGATACGATCGATATTCCGTCCAAGGTGGGGATGATTCTGCGGCCCTTCGATGATGATCTGTCAAACCACGTCATCATCGTGACCGTGGCACTGTGGCAGGACAATGAGAGCCCCGGCTATGCGGTCAAGGCCGGGTACCGGTCTTTCCTGACGTCGCTGCGGGATGGGATCGCGAGTCACCTGCTGCAGCTTAACTCCAGCGATCCGCAGACGGTAGACGATGCCGAGAAGGCCATCAAGGACGCGGTGACCGCCGGCGTGACCAAGGGGATCAGCGACAGCCTTTCGACCACGGACAAGATCAAGATCGCGACTGGGATTATGACGCTCGACAGCCCGATCGACAGTGCGACTACGTCGTTCTCGAACCTTGCGGGAACCAGCTTTACGCTGCAGATCGGAGGCTCGCTGGGCGGCATGCTGCTGTTCTATCGCGACTACACCCGCAACGGCACCGGCGACGTCGACACGCCGAAGGTGATCGGCCAAGGCGGCTGGGCCGGGTTCAAGTTCCTGTTCTCCGGCGGCGACGGCATCATCTATGCAGTGAACCAGCAGGGGCAGCTGCTCTTCTACCGAGACACGACGCAGGATGGGACGGGGGATGTGAATACGCCGAGCGTGATTGGCCTGGGCGGATGGGCGGACTTCAAGTTTCTGTTCTCCGGGGGCAACGGCATTATCTACGCGGTGAACCAGCAGGGGCAGCTGCTCTTCTACCGCGATTTCATGCGCAATGGCACGGGCGATGTAAATACGCCGTCTGTCATTGGCCAGGGTGGATGGGCGGATTTCAAATTTCTGTTCTCCGGAGGGAACGGGATTATCTATGCGGTTGACCAGCAGGGCAGGCTGCTGTTTTACCGCGACTCTACGCAGAACGGCACTGGCGATGTAAATACGCCGAGCGTGATCGGGCTGGGAGGTTGGCAGAGCTTCCAGTTCCTGTTCCCGGGCGGCGACGGGATTATCTACGCAGTCGACCAGCAGGGCCAGTTGCTGTTTTACCGCGACTATAACCAGAACGGTACCGGAGACGTGGACACCCCTCAGGTGATCGGCCTGGGCGGGTGGAAGGACTTCCAGTTCCTGTTTGCGGGGGATAACGGCATTATTTATGCG
>DASTSJ010000230.1:0-6115 GCA_035760765.1 Edaphobacter sp.
TGACGAATACCATCGGCCGGCCGGCGTCCGAGATCTTCACCAAGTTCGAGGATGTCGATCCGCGCAGCACGCTGGGTGGCGGCGACGTGAAGTATCACCTTGGCGCTACGGGTGACTACACCTCCCCCAGCGGAAAAGTGATTAGCCTTCACCTTGCATCGAATCCGAGCCATCTTGAGGCGATCGACCCTGTGCTGATCGGTCGTACCCGCGCCCGGCAGGAGCGTATTGGGGAGGGAGGCAAGAAGCAGGTTGTTCCCATTCTCATCCACGGTGACGCCGCCTTCGCCGGACAGGGAATTCTGGCTGAGACGCTCAACATGGAAACACTTCCCGGTTATAACGTCGGCGGAGTCGTCCATGTAATCGTCAACAATCTTCTGGGCTTTACGGCAAATCCGGAGGAGTCCAACGCCAGCCGCTTCTCGACTGATATCGCCAAGCGCCTGCCGATCCCGATCATTCACGTCAACGCCGAAGATCCGGATGCGGTGGTTCGCGTTGCGGCTCTCGTTACCGAGTACCGGCAGCGCTTCGGCTCAAGCATCGTCGTCGACCTGATCGGCTATCGTCGCCACGGTCACAGCGAGGTCGACGATCCGACCGTGACCCAGCCTCGCCGCTACGCTGCCATCAAGGATCATCAGCCGCTCTACCAGATCTACGCGGAGAAGATCGGCGTCAATCCTGCGAAGGAAGCCGAGAAGATTCAGCAGGAGTTTCTCGATCAGCAGAAGCTGGCCACACAGGCAAGCCATATTCCTCACATGGCCACGTTGCCTTCGTACTGGGACAAGTACAAGGGCTGCGAGTTCGATCCTGCTGACGAGGTAAATACCGGGATCTCAGCAGAGCAGGTCGGGGAGTTGGTGAAGAAGATCACCGACTACCCGAAGGGCTTCCACATTCACCCCAAGGTGAAGAAGCTGTTTGAACAGCGGCAGGAGATGGGCTCCGGCGCGAAGCCGTTCGACTACGGCACCGCTGAACTGGTTGCGTTCGCGTCCCTGCTCGAAGATGGCACGCTGGTTCGCCTGACTGGCCAGGATTCGCAGCGCGGTACATTCAATCAGCGTCACTCGATCCTTGTTGATACCGAGACTGAGGTTCGTTACTCTCCGCTCGCCAACCTCAGCAAAAAGCAGGGTAAGTTCGAGGTGTACAACTCGCTGCTCTCCGAGGCTGCGGTGCTCGGCTTCGAGTACGGATTTGCGCGCGACTATCCAGAGGCTCTGGTGATGTGGGAGGCGCAGTTCGGCGACTTCGCGAACGGCGCCCAGATCATCATCGACCAGTTCATCGCTGCGGGCGAGGCAAAGTGGGGCCTGCTCTCGGGCGTCGTCCTGCTGCTGCCGCATGGCTACGAAGGCCAGGGACCGGAGCACTCGAGCGCACGCATGGAGCGGTACCTGCAACTGGCCGCCAACGATAACATTCAGATCTGCCAGCCCTCGACGGCAGCACAGCACTTCCACCTTCTGCGGCGCCAGGTGATGCGGACGTGGCGTAAGCCGCTGGTCGTGTTCACGCCAAAGAGCATGCTGCGTCACCCGGACGCCTCTTCGCCGATTGCGGATTTCAGCCGCGATCGCTTCCTCAACGTCCTTCCGGACAACGAGGTCCAGAATCCGCGCCGCCTGCTGGTCTGCAGCGGAAAGATCGGGCACAACCTTCGCGTCGAGCGCGAGAAGCGCAAGGAGACCGGCGTCGGCATTATCTTCGTCGAGCAACTCTACCCGTGGCCAGAGGAGGAGTTGCAGGCTGCGCTCGATCAACATCCTGACGCGGAGGAGATCGTCTGGGTGCAGGAAGAGCCCGCCAACATGGGAGCGTACTTCTACGTCATGCCTCTTCTTCGTCGCCTGGCCCGCGATCGTGCCGTGTTGAGCGTGAAGCGCAGCGCCAGCGCCACTCCCGCGACCGGCTCGGCGAAGGCGCACGACATCGAGGAGAGAACCCTGATCAACATGGCTCTCGGGACGGCGGGAGACCGATAGGTCCCCTCCCGTACTTTCCTGCAAAGTCTTCTAAAGATGTGACTTAGGTCCAGACCATCAACGCACGTCGATGGCCATTCAGGAGACGAAAGAAAAGCCCCGGTTGCGCCGGGGCTTTCTTCTTCTTTAAGTCTAGCATTCTGCGTGGCATACTTCGGCGCAGCTAACCTGCTGATAAGAGCAGGTTTATGAATCTTCCCTCTTGACAGGGCAATTCGCAGATCAGGAACAACGTGGGCGGGCGACACGCGCGAGCGCAGGTTTACTCACCAAGTTCGACTGCGCTTATCTCTCAAAGATGCATAGAGGGATAGCTCACAGCCATCCCTCTATACAAACCGGTCGTCGCTGGCCCTTCAAGCCGGTGTGGAGTTTACAGAGGCTGAACGTCGGAAGCCTGCCAACCCTTCGGCCCCTTCACAACGTTAAACTGAACGGCCTGACCCTCTTGGAGGCTCTTGAAGCCGCTGGAATTAATCGCCGAATAGTGAACGAATACATCTTCACCGTTCTGACGGCTAATGAATCCAAACCCCTTCGCGTCATTGAACCACTTTACTGTTCCCTGTTCCATGTGTTTCTTTCCTTCTTCAACTGCTATTTGAATTGCCGTAGATACAAATCGGGGTTTCGCGCTGCCAAGCATTGCAGAAAACCAATCTGTTTCAAACGATGTGAGAAGGTTAGCATAACTCCTAATTTTTTTTTATAAATCTTTGAACTGCACTAAGAATGGTGCAAGAGGTGCTGACCGCATGTAATTGGCAGATTCTGAAGCCGATCCGGCTGGAGCCTTCGCCTGGCTCGCAGACAAGCCGGCCGCCCAGCTTTTCCAGCTATCGGTCAGCGGATCAGTGATTTGTCGCGAAGCTGACGGCTTCAGCCTGCAACGGGCGAAGACGCCAGATGTTCGCGAACGATTTCTTCCGCGCGGGCCAGTACCTGATCGAGGGAGAGGGCGGTGGAATCGACGATGACCGCATCCGCCGCGGGGCGAAGCGGAGATTCGGCGCGATTACGGTCCCGCGCATCCCGTTCCTTTAGGTCTTCGAGGATATTCTG
The DNA here is from genome assembly GCA_035760765.1 of Edaphobacter sp. GTDB lineage: Bacteria > Acidobacteriota > Terriglobia > Terriglobales > Acidobacteriaceae > Edaphobacter. The sequence goes on from DASTSJ010000230.1 coordinate 3,060, forward strand.
CTGCGCAGCAAGCTGATCCGGGGTAGCCTCGGTCGGCGATTGTGGAGCCTCAGAATTGCGCGGCGTAATGACCTGGCGGTACCGCCGGTCGCCACGAACCTCGGGTGCGGCATCAAGGAAGATCTTCACCTCGGCGTCGGGGAAGACCGCGGTTCCGATGTCTCTACCTTCCATGACGATCCCGCCCTTCAGGCCGAGCGCGCGCTGCTGCTCGACCATCCAGGCCCGCAGTTTCGGGTGGACGGAGACTCTTGAAGCTGCGGCGGTTACGTCCGCCTCGCGAACCCGGTTGGAGACATCGGTCTCATCCAGCAGAACGCGGTTGCCTCCGATCTGCGGCTCCAGACGGATACGGGTGTATTGTGCGAGATCCAGCAGCGGAGCTTCCTCATCGAAGTCCACGTCGTTCTCGATCGCCTTCAACGCCAGCGCGCGATACATGGCTCCCGTCTCGAGGTTGAGAAAGCCGAACCGCCGGGCCAGGTGTGCGGCAAGCGTGCTTTTGCCAGCGCCTGCAGGCCCGTCGATCGCAATGATGGGCCGTCTCTTCCCAGGATCAGTGGTGACGGATAGGTTGGGAGCTTCGTCGATAGGATTCGTCATGCCGCGGCTATCTTATTGCTATGGAACGTAAGAGTTGAAAGGGTTTTTTAGAAGGAGTTCCCGGCTGGCTACTCCTCGGATCTCTCACGGGGCTTGCGAGCCGGGGCGCCGCGCTTTCCGAAGGGCTTTTTGTTCCCCATAAACTTCGCGAACGGGCCGCCCTTGCCTGCCGGTTTTCCGGAGAAGCTCTTCTGATTCCGTCCGGCGCCCCCTGAAGATTTGGTGAAGGGCCTTTTCGTCGCTCCGCCGAAATCTCCTTCCGAACGTGGCCTCCTGGGCCTCTCAGAGGAGCCCTCGCCCCTTGGCGCAAACGGCTTTTTGCCGGAGAAGCTCTTCCGCTCACCGGCTGGACGGTCGCCAAAGGATGGGCGGCTGCCGCCGAACTTCTTTCCGCCGCCGAACGATTTTGCTGGCGAGAACGGGCGCTTCGATTCCGAGGTGCGACGCGGACGGTCTTCTCCGGTCCCGCGATCTTCGCGGAATCCTGTGCCTTCGGGGCGCGGCTTTGTGAACTTGCCACCGCGCGGTGCATCGAACTTGCGGAATGCCGGACGCTCGCCGCGGCCTTCGTCTTTGCGAAACGGCGGACGAGGTCGGCGATGTTCATCCTTGCGGAACGCCGGGCGCTCGCCGCGAGAATCGTCTCTGCGGAAGGCTGGCCGCTCACCCCGGTTGTCGTCTCTGCGGAACGCCGGGCGCTCGCCTCGATTATCGTCCCGGCGGAATGCTGGACGCTCACCGCGAGAATCGTCTCTGCGAAAGGCAGGGCGTTCTCCGCGCTGGTCCCGCTCGCGGCGGACGAAGGGCTTGCCTTCACGGTCTGACGGAGGCCGGGAGCTTCGCCGCTCATCGGAGGAGCCTTCAAAGCTGCGAGGACGCCGTGCGTCGCGCTCGCGCTTCTCCTCGTCCCACGGGCGGGTGAAGTCTGGACGTGGAGCCTCGGCCGGGCGATCCGCTGAGAAGCGTGGCTTCTGCTCGTCGCGCCGGAAGGGACGTCTTTCGCGTTCGGAGCCGCTGTCGCGGCGGGGCGGCCTGCGATCTCCTCGGTCGTCGCGGCGAGGTCGATCTTCGCGCTCGCGTCTTTCGAAGGGCTTGCGTCCGGAGGGCACAAATTTGCCGATGCGCTCGGCGGGAGCAGCCGATGTCTCGCCTTCTGTTGTGACAACGTGAGCGTCGACATCGTTTGGCACGGGCTCGGCGACGGGGGCGAAGACTGGCAGGTCCCCGCTGACGTAGAGGTGGGCCTTGCCATCGATGACGACCGTCTCAAGCTGGCGCCCTGCTGTCAGTGCGCGCACGACCTCGCGGATGCGCGAACGCGATGCGAGAGGAGAGAGGAAGACCTCTACATCTTCTTCCGTGGGAAGAACCGCCTGCGAGAGGTAGAGCGAGATGAGCGCGGACAGCGCAGCGGGCAGGCCTGCGTTCACGCCAGACTTGATCTGTTTGGCGTAGCGTGTTGACGTCAGTTCCCAGAGGGTAGCGGAGCCGTCGGCCTGATGGACGGGAAGGACACGCAGGTGCTCCCAAAGCTCAGTCAGGGCGCGAAGTGCGGCAGCTTCGGTGACCTCGTTGCCGAGTTCGTTGGCGAGTTCAGACGCCGTCATGCGTCCCTTGTCGGTGATCAGTTTAAAGCTCGCCAAGGCGAGGGGAGAGACCTTGCCTGCGCCACTGGTAACGGGCGGCTGCTTCCATGTCTTATCGCCGCGCAGCGTGTAGATATAGGGCAGCAAGGCAGGCGATGCAAGAAAGTCAGGGATCTCTGACCCTGCACCGGTCGGCGAACCGATGAGGTGCAGCGGCACGACGGAATCTTCTGCGATGAGGCGAGCGAGCAGGGCACGTGGCTGCTCAAGCTGCTCCAGGGTGGGTGCGGGTGCGGCTTCTCCCAGGACGACCTCAGCAAAGCTGGGCGCGGGAATCGAGGAGAACTGCGGGCGCGGGGTGTAGAGAACCAGGCCCTGGGTGCCGATCCATTCGCGCAGCGTGTCCGCGGTGAGAAGCGGTTGGGCGTCCTGGTGCCAGTGCGCGCGGCGTGTCTCGGCTAACTGGCCGGCAGTTGGAGCGAACGAGGTATTCAACGTAATGCCTTCCTGCCGGGCGCGCGATGCCGGGCGCAGCGGCAATCCACAGGCCTGGGCCGAGTGGATGACGATTTCCCTGAGTGGGTGAGGAGCGGCGTGCAAGTGATTCCGGCACAGAAAGATCTCCGCTGCACGTCATCTCCTAGGATACCTCATAAAGGCGGCGAATACGGACGCAGACAAGTACAGGGTGAAGAATCGCTTGCGCGTTCTTGAAGGTGACCTGAAGGATCTGCTGGCGGCTGGTGCAGGACAGCAGTCAGAAGGGCAGGTCAGGGGTTATCGCGTAACTCCGTGGTTGTAGCTCCAGTAGACGAGCGCGAGTGTGATGAGTGCGATGGCGATCTCGCCGAGGATGCCGACGATCAA
>DASTSJ010000231.1:0-5316 GCA_035760765.1 Edaphobacter sp.
CATTTCCCCAAGAGACGCACAACGCGGAGTCAAGAAAGCCCGCATTGGGCCGCCCCGGCACAAACACCGCCTTCAGGCCACACCCACCTCGCGCTCGGCCCGTCTCCCGCCAAGATAGCCGAATGCGGCGATGTAGATGTAGCAGACTGCCGGAATCACAAACGCGTGCTGGACTCCGATCAGGTCGGCCAGATGCCCCTCTGCCAACGGAATCAGCGCGCCGCCCACAATCGCCGCCACCATCAGGCTCGAGCCCTTGCTCGTCAGCGGACCCAATCCCGTGAGGCCAACGGTAAAGATGCTGGGAAACATCACCGAGTTGAACAGTCCCACCGCAAGAATCGCCCACATTGCCGTGTGCCCATGCGTCAGGATCGAAGTCACGACCAACAGAAACGCCAGCACCGCTGCCGTACCCAGCACCAGGCTTGTGCGCACTTTGGTCAGCAGCCATGAGCCGATAAACCGCCCGACCATCGCGCCACCCCAATACAACGAAACGTACTTGGCCGCAGTCTTCTCAGAAAATGCTGCAATATCCGGCAGCCCGAAGTAGTTGACGAGAAAGCTGCCGATCGATACCTCTGCTCCCACATAAACAAAGATGCCCACCGCCCCGGCCAGCAGCACCGGATGCTTCCAGATGCTGTCGCCTGTGGCCGTGTCCAGCTCGCCCGGACGGATGTCCTTCGTGAAATCCATCGTCGGCATCTTCAGCACAGCAAACGAGATCGCCAGCAGCACCAGCATCAGTCCAATGCCGAGATACGGCAGCCGCACCGATGAGGCCTGCTCCGTCCTGTAGGTCTGCAGCGCCGCAGCCGACAATGTCCGCAGCTTCTCCGGAGCCATGGGAGCCGCCGCCAGAATGAACATGCTGCCGAAGAATGGAGCCACAAAGGTGCCGAACGAGTTGAACGCCTGCGAAAGATTCAGTCGAGCCGCGCTCGTCTCCGGCGGTCCCAGGTTGGCCACGTAAGGATTCGCCGCCACCTGCAGCGTCGTAATCCCTGCCGCCAGAATTACCAGTGCAGAAAGAAACAGCCCAAACGAGGCCGCCGCCGAAGCCGGAAGGAAGAGAAACGCGCCCGCAGCCATTACCAGCAGGCCGATCACCATCGTCCCCTTGTAGCCCCTCCACTCCACCAGCTTGCCCGCCGGAACCGCGAAGACAAAGTAGGACGAGAAGAAGCAGAACTGCACCAGCATCGCCTGCGCATAGTTCAAATCGAAGATGCCCTTCAGATGCGGGATCAGGATGTCATTCAGGCAGGTCAGAAAGCCCCACATGAAAAAGAGCATCGTTGCGATGCTCATGGCCCGGACGTCGGTCTTCTCCGCTCCGGAATACTGCGTGGTCGTGCCTGCTGCCCCTGCTCCAATGGCCATATACTGAGTAACCTCTGCTGCCTCGGGAAATACGCCTAAACTCTATAGCCGCCCTCCCATCCTAATACGCCACGGAGATGGGTGCTCTCTGTCCGAGCGTGCCATCCTGAGCGCAGGCGGAGCCGAAGTCGAAAGATCTGCGGTCTCTCCACACGGCCACCAAAGCAAGCGCACTTACACTTCAAATCGGACACCAGCGAGACAGCCCTGGCACCGCAATCTTGAGATATTGACGATTCGCGCAAAGTGGGAATCGCAATGTCAGGTCCCGGCTCTCGCCCGCGCCAGGGTCAAACTCGTGAACCGGGAACCTTATCTGATAAAGGGAAGGCTCACCAAAGCAGTGTCAACACCTTCCCACCCATAAGCCCCGCACCATCAGCTACATCAACAATGCCGATCAGTTCCCTTGTCCTCGCTATACTTTAAACAGGATCAAAAAAAGCATCAGCGAATCGACCGAACTGCTGGTCCGGATCTAAGTTCAATAACTAGAATATTTTGCATCAAACAATAGGGGCTGGTAGGCTCCTCATTTCATCCGAGAGAGAGCCCGATGACGACACCACACGAACGCGACTTCCGCATGCCGGCCGAATGGGCCCCTCACACTGCCACCTGGATTGCCTGGCCCCATAATGCCGAGGACTGGCCCGGAAAGTTCCAGCCCATCCCATGGGTCTACGCCGAGATCGTCCGTCACCTCTCCTGCTGTGAAGACGTCCACATCCTCGTCAACGACGAGAACTCCGAAAAGCGCGCTCGCCGCATCCTCCTCCGCGGTGGAGCCAACATGGCCCGCCTCCACTTTCACCCCTGGCAGACCGACCGGGTCTGGCTGCGCGACTCCGGACCCATCTTCGTCAAGAACCCCAAAGGCGAGCTCGCCCTCACCAACTGGCACTTCAACGCCTGGGCCAAGTACGACAACTGGCGACGTGACGACCAGATCCCGCACCACATCGCCAAACTCTACGGGATGGAAGAGTTCAAGCCAACAATTACCGGCGAAGACGGCAAGGAACATCGCCTCGTCCTTGAAGGCGGTTCCATCGACACCAACGGTGCCGGAGTCCTCCTCACCACGGAAGAGTGCCTCCTGTCGCACGTCCAGCAGCGCAATCCCGGCGTCTCCAGGCAACAGATCGAGCGCGCCTTCCACGACTACCTCGGCATCGACCAGGTCATCTGGCTCAATCGCGGCACTGCCGGCGACGACACCCACGGCCACGTCGATGACATCACTCGCTTCGTCGCTGAAGACACCATCCTCACCTGCGTCGAGCCCAGCACGCACGATGAGAACCACCTTCCGCTGGCCGAAAACCTCGACCGTCTCCGTTCCGCGCGCAACCTTGATGGTAGGCCCTTCCGGATCATCGAACTGCCCATGCCCGCGCCGGTCATCTTCGACAATCAGCGCCTGCCCGCAAGCTATGCCAACTTCTATATCGCCAACGATCTCGTCCTGGTCCCCACCTTCAATGACCCCAACGACCGCATCGCGCTCAACATCATCGCCGACTGCTTCCCCAACCGCCGCGTCACCGGAATTCACTGCACCGACTTCATCTGGGGACTGGGCGCGCTACACTGCATGACGCAACAGGAACCTGCATAAACTCGTCGCCAAGACGACAGGTATCCGGCATGTTGTACCGTTCGTTCTGAAATAAAACTTACGGAGACTCGATGCGAACCTTCGCCTGCGCTTTCATCTTCTCAGCAGCAATCGCAGCATCCGCCCAGCAGAAGCCCATCATCTTCCACGATGCCGCCCTGGTCGACGGCACCGGAGCCCAGGTCCGCCCCCACGTGGACATCACCATCCACAAGGGCTACATCGATAGCGTCAAGCCCGCCTTCAAAGAAGCTCCGAAAGACGCTGAGATCGTCGACTGCACCGGCAAGACCGTCATCCCCGGGCTCATCAGCGCGCACTCCCACCTCGGTATCCTCCTCGACAACGCCACACCCTCACCCGAGGCCTACACCACCGAAAACGTAATCAAGGCCCTCGACCAGTTCGAGCGCTATGGCGTCACCACCATCGTCTCGCTCGGCGTCAATCGCGACCTCGTCTATCAACTGCGCGACCAGCAGCGCGACGGCAAGCTGGGAGGTGCGACCATCCTCACCGCCGGTCGCGGCATCGGTGTTCCCAATGGAGCACCCGGACTCAACGTACCCGCGGATCAGGTCTATCGCCCCGCCACACCCGATGAAGCCCGCAAGGACGTCGACGAGATGGCCTCGCACCACGTCGATCTCATCAAAATCTGGCTCGACAGCGGCCACGGCAAAACCCCTCCGATGAAGCCCGAGATCTACACCGCCGTCATCGAGGAAGCACACAAGCACCACCTTAAGGTCGCGGCACATGTCTACAACCTTGCCGATGCCAAAAGCCTGGTCACAGACAACGTCGACATCTTCGCCCACTCGGTCCGCGACCAGGCCGTCGATCCTGCCTTCGCCCAGACACTGATCGACCATAAGATCTGGTACATCCCGACGTTGACTCTCGACGAAGCTTTTTACCTCTACGCCCAGGACCCGGACGTGATGCACTCGGAGTTCTTCCAGCAGGCCGCCGGACCTCAACTTCTCGCAAAGCTGCAGGCGCCCGATTATGCCGAGAAAACCCTCGCCTCCGCACAGACCGAGCAGGCGAAGAAAGATCACGAGATCGCGATGAAGAATCTAAAGGCCCTCTACGACGCCGGTGTCAACATCGGCTTCGGTACGGATTCAGGCGCCGTCCCGGGTCGCATCCCCGGCTTCAGCGAACATCGCGAACTTCAGGACCTCGTCGCGGCCGGCCTCACACCACTACAGGCAATCACACTTGCCACAGGAGAGAACGGCCGGCTGCTCCACGAGATCAACTCCAAGATGAGCGTGGGCCTGATCCGAAACGGCTACTCTGCCGACCTGATCATCCTCTCTGCTGACCCGCTGATGGACGTCCGCAACACCCGCAAGATCGTCGCGGTCTACCATCACGGCGTGCTCGTGCCGAACACTCCTCCACAGAACTAAGACGCGTGATAGCCGATCCTGAAATCTCCGTCGACTTCGACCAGCGCATGATGCGCCTCGCCATGGCTGAGGCGCGTGCCGCTGAAGCCGCAGGAGAAGTTCCCGTCGGGGCCATCGTCATCGGTCCTGACGGTCACACCATCCTTGGACGCGGCCAGAATCGCGTCCTTCGCGATAGTGATCCCACCGCGCACGCCGAAATCGTTGCCATGCGCGAGGCAGGTCGCGCTCTCTCGAACTATCGCCTGCTCTCGCCTGAGGGAGGCTGCACGCTGTATGTCACCCTCGAGCCCTGCGCGATGTGCGCCAGTGCTATCCTGCACGCACGCATCGTCCGGCTGGTCTACGCCGCCGACGACCCCAAGGCCGGAGCTTGCGGCAGTGTTCTCGAAGTCCTAAACCATCCCCGACTCAATCACCGCACCGAGATGCGAAGCGGGATTTTAGCCGAAGAGTGCAGCCGCATGCTGAGCGATTTTTTCCTCGCACGCCGGGGAAAGAAGCGGGTCGATCCGCATCCTATGGATACGGAGGAGACTCTCCTCGGAGGCAGCGATGGCGACGAAGAAGAGATGGTCCGCGAAGGTTGACACTGATTCGACTCACCCTGAGGAAGGTCTCTTCACCAAAAGTCCGACCACCATCGCGAAGTCGCTCGCATCGAAGAAGGTCTCTCCGAAAGGTCCAGCGTCTGGGATGAGGATGCTGACCTTCTATATCAACCGTGCAGGCAAGAACTTGCCCGAGGACCGCAAAGCGGCACTCGAAAAAGCCAAAAGCATCCTCTCGGGAATCATCGCCCGGCAGAAGCGATCCTCGGTAGAACATTCTTCCGAGAAGAAAGCTCGCACCGGGCAGACAACGTCTCGCAAAGCTTCTCACCCG
>DASTSJ010000232.1:0-3157 GCA_035760765.1 Edaphobacter sp.
GGGGAACAGTTCGCTCTGCCCGAGGCGGCGGACTCACTTCGCTCCTCACGCACGAACGAATGTGACGCCATTGTCACGGTCGCCGGTGCGGATCCGATGAATCTCGTTGGAGTCGTCTTACCGGGAGATCGCGTCGCTTCAGTTCCAGGAAAGCAAGTGACGTATCGCGACGGAAGAGTGCACGATCCGTCTGCGCCTACCGCCACACTTTCCTCATCCATTCCTGTCGTTCCTCCTCCCGAGGCGTCACTTTTTAGCCATGTTCAAGCCTGACAACCACGAGAGCGATATGATTCCGCAACAGGACACCAGTGAGCTGGAGCCGGAAGATTTCTATTACGAAGGACCCTACCAGGTCTTCACCGAACACTACCTGCGCAAGCGCGGGTACTGCTGCAACTCAGGTTGCCGTCACTGCCCTTACAAATAGCAGCACGGATCAGTGCTTATCGGGAGGAAGCGGAGGCGGTGGACCCGCACCTTCGGCCACATTGTTCTTGCTGCGCAGCTCCTGCGCGTTCTTCACGATCACGAGGATGCGAGGATCTTTGCGGTAGGGAGCAAACATCTGGTCGGAGTTCATCGCGCTGACGATGTCGAATCCAGCCTCGGCCGCCGTCGTCAGGTAGTGCATCATTGCCTGCTCGTCGCCGCGCTGCAGATAAAGGCGTGCGAGCTCGAAGCAATAGCGGGCATGATCGGCAGGGGACAGCATCCGGGAGGTCACTCCAAGACTGCTATGGTGCTGCAGCATCTCCGGATCGAGTTTGAGGGCTGTGTCAAACTCCTTTCGCGCTCGCTCATATTCCTTCTTGTCGAATAGAACGGTCCCCAAATTGGAGTGGTAGATCGCGGAGGTCTTGTCGAGCTTGCTGGCGCGCTTGTAGTAGCCGATAGCCTGATCGTAGCGTTGACTGACGTATTCGATCACGCCGAGGTTATTCCACGCCTCAGCGTTCTTCTTGTTGACCTTAACCGCCTTCTGAAAGATCGCTCGTGCCTGACTGATATCGCGCAACTCGAGTTCGGTGACGCCCATCTTGTTGAGCAGACGCACCGGCTCTCCACCGCGCTGGAGTGCGAAGCTGTAGTAGTCCATGGCATCTTCAAAAAAACGCCGCGCACGCAGAATATCCGCAGCTGATTCCAGTCGTTCGGCCGTTGCCGCTGTTGGATCAGGGAGATGCGCACGAATTGATTGCCAGGCCGGATTCTCATGGTCCAGTTCCCGAGCTTGTTCGTGACTGATCGTTCGTTGAGCAGAGAGTTGTGCAGTGAAGAGCTGTAGCAGGACGAGAAGAGCGAGGGAGGAGAGAAACCCAGCCGAGTAAACCATGGCATACCTCCAGGAGGTACGAGAGCATCATCCGCCTGAAAGGTACGCCTGTCAATGCCGCCAGCTTAGTCGCTGTGTTTGGCTACTGCGTCCCGCCCACAGTGGGAGAGGCGGCGATCGGCGATGGTGCAGACGGCTCGATTCGGAGCGCCAGCCGAGGAAAGCTAAAGCTGCCTCCAGCGTCGTCAATCACATTGACCTGGCAGATGTATGTGCCTGGTTTCAGTTGACTTAGGGGGACATCGAACTGGAAGGCTACGGCGCCACGATCTGGTTCGTTGACGGCGTCGGCTGAGACCATCGGGGTTTCGTACACCTTTACGCCGCCTTTCAAGAACTCGATACTGGTGATCACCCTGACGGATCCCGACTGCCGTCGATTGAGGCCGGGAGAGGGCTTTTGTGCAGCCGGATCTTCATTCTTTTGCCGTGTGGGATCGTAGACCTCGTAGAGAAAGTAGAGGTGCTGGTTCTGCCTGAAGACATGGGCGATGTTTGGGATCCATTCCACTCCGTTTCGGACCAGCGGATTTGTGGTCTTCTTTGCTGTGCTCGGAGCCTGCTGGCTGGCGAGCACGATCGAGCTGAGCTTTAGAGGAGCCTTCTTTAGATCGGGAATCTGCAGGTCCGTCTCGAAGCTTCCCACTCTTCCCGTCTGGTTCTCGCGCAGCACAAACTTCAAGTGGTAGCGTCCCGGTGCAAGTGTGAATCCTGTTGAGTACTGGATATTCTTCCGCGCTGCCTGCTGCGATGCGTCCAACGCGAGCTTGACGGTATCGCGCACATCGCCCACCGAGATCCCCTGCGCATTTTTTACTTGGCCGAGGATGTCGATGCTTGCCTTATCGCGATCGCCATTTTTGACGAACGGGATCTGCGAGCCGGGTACGATCAGGGACACAGGCACGAAGAAGCGGTTCTCTTCCATTCTGAAGTAAAGAGCCTGGAGGTAAACGGCAACGTCCGTGGCGGGGAGGTCGCTTCGCATCTGCTCTGCCAGTGCCAACTCGCGATCTTCGCTCTTCTGATGCTGGAAGTCGGCTGCAGCGTAGTAGCCGGGGCGATACTCCAGCTTCAGGTTGCTGCGGTTTACCTTGACCGTCAACCTGCGATAGGCTCCGTCGCGGGCTGGGTTCGTCGAACGAAAGCCGAGGATGTAGTAGGCCTCGGTGTCATGCTGAACCTGCTGGAAGACCGGCGCGAAATCGTTCGAGTCAAAGAAAGCTTTTCCGCCTGTATCGGCCGAGAGCGTTGCCAGAACCTCCTGCGAGCCAAAGTTCGCATCGAGCTGGCTCTGCATCGCGCCTCCACTGTAGGCAGCTGTTCCGCGCAGACTTCCCTTCGAAGCATCTCCGACGGGAGGGAGAGCTTGAAGGCCGCGCGAATCGACGCTGTAGATCGCCATGTTTGCGCGCACCGCCGCATTGGTGGCTGCGCGCATGCTGGCCTGGTTCTCGATACCCTGACGGGTAAGGCCGCCGGAGAAGTAGAGCAGGCTCTTGCGCTGGTCGACGCCCTCAAGGCTTCGTGCGATCGTACGGATGGCGTACAGCTCGCGGTCTGTATTCAGCGAGTTGTACTCGGAGTCATCCGCCGTGAAGCTGGATGCATCGTCGGATGTTCCACCGGAGTTGCCACCTTCATTCCCATTGGCAAAGCCGGTGCCTTCGCTTCCGTTGTAGCGACCCACAGCCTTGAGCAGGGCTGCTTTGTCCGCCGTAAAATCCTGGTCTAGACTCAACGAGGTGTCCATGCTCACCATTGCGACCAGATCTGCGGGTTGCATCGTTTTGTTGATGTAGTCCTGTGCGGCTTCAACAG
>DASTSJ010000233.1:0-2768 GCA_035760765.1 Edaphobacter sp.
CATTATGGGAGGCAAGGGAGCCCAGCTTGTGCCGGTGACCGAGGGCAACCGCATCGTAGGCATCATCACGCCGCAAAACCTCGCTCACTCGATCAGCCTGCTCAGCGCCCGCCGCCGCCTGCTCCCGCAGGACACCCGCCAGCAGGATTAGTCCAGCGCCCTCTTAACGAAAAAACTGAAGAATGAACACATCGTCCTCGCATTCCGATCAGGATCCACCTCTCGCACCAGGCCTGTACCTGGTCGCTACGCCGATTGGGAATCTCGAGGACATCACGCTACGCGCTCTCCGCATCCTGCGGTCGGTAGACCGTATCGCATGCGAGGACACCCGCCAGACCCAGAAGCTGCTCAACCAATTCGGGATCACGACCCCGACCGTCAGCTACCACCTGCACAACGAGGGCTCACGCGCAGAAGAGCTGGTTGCCCAGCTCAGGGAAGGCGCACGCATCGCCGTCGTCTCCGATGCGGGAACCCCCGGCATCGCTGATCCCGGCCACGAGCTGGTCCGTACGGCCATTGCGGCTGGTATCCCTGTGTTCCCTATCCCCGGTGCGAACGCAGCCATTAACGCGCTGATCGCAAGCGGACTTTCAACCGAAAGCTTTATCTTCCACGGCTTCCTTCCCGCCAAAGAAGGCCAGCGCCGCACAGCTCTAGAGGAGCTTCCGCGGTCTCAGGCCACGCATCTCTTCTACGAAGCCCCACACCGTATCCTCGATACGCTTAGCGATCTAGAGGCAGTCTTTGGCTCAGCCCAGCCTGTCGTCGTCGCCCGGGAACTGACCAAGCTCCACGAGGAGTTCCTCCGTGGTTCGGTGGGCGAGATCCGCAGGCAGTTAGCCGAGCGCGCCTCCGTACGGGGCGAGATCGTCCTCCTCCTCTGCCCTGCCGAGCAGCAGACTGCGACGCCAACGCGCAGCATTGCCGTCGACGTAGCAGCTTTGATGCAGTCAGAGGCTTTGTCGGAAAAAGACGCCCTAAAGCGCGTAGCCCGTGAGCGTGGCATCGGCAAGAGCGAAGCCTATCGCGAGCTGCAGCGCGAGCAAAGTCGCAAACGCTGACCCCAGCTCGACCTACGCGCGGCCTTTGACGCGATCGTACTGATAAACATCGCTCGTCGTGCCAAGAGACTCGTTGTAAAGGTTCGTCGCGCCCATCACCTTCTTCAGCTCCTCGCTGAACTCATGCAGTGAGCGCAGGTGATCTGCCGTGGCCGGAATCTCGACCTTGCTGGTCTTGAAAAACTTCTGATACCCGCGATCCAGCAGACGGGCGATCTCGCCGTTCAGCAGAATCCCAGGGCGGACCAGGATCTCCGGGGTGCCATTGGAGGCAGCCGCAATCTCGGCTGCGCATCCGTACTTCCTTACCTGGAAGGCGTTTGCGATCCGCTTTGCACCATCCTGCGCCGGAGCGACATCAAATCGTTGACTGCCAAGAACAGAGAGGACATCGTTGAAGCTTCGCTGCGGGGACTTTTTCGCCATAAGTGCCATCGTTTAGACTCAAAGTTAACTGTCGCATATCCGCGGGTAGGCTTCAATCTGCGGTCGGCAAAACCGGGACACCATGATCACTACCGTCAAACCGCTCGGCTCGACCATCCTGGAACGTATCGGCAACACGCCATTGATCCGTCTGGAGGGCCTTACCGCGCACCTCGGCGACTCCGCCGGCGGAATTCAGATCCTCGGCAAGGCGGAGTGGACGAACCCAGGCGGCTCCGTCAAGGACCGCGCAGCTTCCGCCATCGTTACGGATGCCCTCAAGCGTGGCCTGCTGGGGAACGGCAAGGGGCTTCTGGACGCAACCAGCGGAAACACCGGTATCGCCTATGCCATGCTCGGTGCAGCGCTCCACTTCCCGGTAACGCTGTGCATGCCGTCCAACGTCTCCCCGGAACGGAAAAAGTACCTGGCAGCCTACGGCGCGAACATCGTCTGGACCAGCCCGGCCGACGGGTCAGACGGAGCGATTCGCAAGGCGCGCGAGTTGGCTGCCAACGAACCCGACCGGTACTTTTATGCCGACCAGTATTCCAACGATGCCAACTGGCGTGCCCACTACCGCACCACAGGCAACGAGATCTGGCAGCAGACCGAAGGACAGGTGACTCACTTTGTTGCCGGCCTCGGCACCTCCGGCACCTTCATGGGCACGACGCGCCGCCTGAAGGAGCTGAACCCAGGGATTCAGTGCATCTCCGTGCAGCCTGACTCCGCCTTCAACGGCCTGGAAGGCCTCAAACACATGGCTACTGCCATCGTGCCGCGCATCTACGATCCCAATCTTGCGGACGCCAACATCGACATGGACACCGAAGTGGCCTACCGCATGGCTCGCACGCTTGGACGCCGCCACGGGCTTCTTGTCGGCATCTCCGCTGCCGCTGCCGTCGCAGCCGCCGTCCAGGTCGCCGAGCAGGAGGCGAAGGCAGGCCGCGAAGCGGTCATCGTCACCATCCTCTGCGACTCATCCGAAAAATACATGAGCGATCGCTTCTGGCAGGAGCAGGACTAAAAACACATGCTTCACATTCACTACAAAGACTACGACGCGATGCGCGCCCACGGTGAGGAGACCTACCCGCACGAGTGCTGCGGTGTGCTTCTCGGAAAATCCAACGCCGAGGGCAATCATGTGCAGCAGATCGTGCGTGCAGGCAACACCCGCACCGACTCCGCCCACAACCGCTACAACATCGCTCCGCAGGAGCTGGTAAAGATCCAGCGGCAGGCCCGCACCCTTGGCCTGGACATCGT
>DASTSJ010000234.1:0-6006 GCA_035760765.1 Edaphobacter sp.
ACCTCCTGGGCCAGGGACTCCGAAAGACCTTCCACAGCAAACTTCGTGCTCTGGTAGAGTCCCCACCCGGGGGTGGCCGTCAGGCCTCCGATGGAGGAGAGGTTGAGGATGTGACCGCTGCGTTGTTTGCGAAGCTGTGGGAGGAAGGCGCGCGTAACGCGAACCAAGCCGAAGACATTGGTTGCATAGACTGCTTCCATCTCCGCGTCCGAGACTTCTTCGATGGCTCCGATTACGCCGTAACCAGCGTTGTTAACCAGAACATCGACACGGCCAAAGCGCTCGAGAGTGGCAGCGACTGCCTGATCCACCTGCTGCTGGTTGGTGACGTCCAGAGAGATGGCAAGAGCGCGATCAGGATGCCTTTGTTCCAGATCGGCAACCTGCTCTACTCTCCGCGCTGTCGCGACTACGTTATCGCCGGTCTTCAGAACCTCTTCGGCCAGCAAACGGCCGAATCCGGTCGAGCATCCGGTGATAACCCAGGTTCGCGGACTGCGTCTTTCCGACATTCCGTCTCCTTACAGTGTCGAGCGATCTTTTGCGAGAACGGGCGCGCGATTGGACTTGAGGCCTTGCTTCGCTCCTACGGAGGAGTCGCACAAGAGACCGTGAAAGGCCTTCCTGGTCCTCTCCTTTGGATGCCGCTCTCACATCATCGGACGCGAAAGCCGTCCTCCGAAATGAAGGGCGAGGAGTTGAACTCCCCGCCCTCTTTGCTACTTCTTCACTAGCTGCTTTGCCTTCTCGACAACGTGGCTGACGCTGATGCCGAGCTTCTCCATGGCAATGGGGCCGGGAGCGGAGGCGCCGAAGCGATCCAGTCCGATGACTCCGCCGTTGTGTCCGACGTACTTGTACCAGCCCATCGTCGAGCCCGCTTCAACTGCCAGCTTGGGGGTGTTCTCGGGGAAGATCGAGGCCTTGTAGGCATCGTCCTGCTCCTCGAAGAGCTTGAAGCTTGGCATCGAGACGACGGTGGCGCCGATACCAGCAGACTTCAACTCCTCGGCTGCCTTCAGGACCAACGAAACCTCGGAGCCAGTTGCGATCAGGATGATGTCCTTACCGTGGCTCTCGAGCACATACGCACCCTTGCGTGTGCCCTCAAAGACCTTGTACTTGGCCGCGTCGAGCACAGGAAGATCCTGACGGGACAGAGCCATAAAGCTGGCGCTCTTGCGCTCGAGCGAAAGCTGCCAGCAGGCTGCGGTCTCGTTCGCATCGGCCGGACGGAAGTCCGTCAGCTGCGGGATCAGACGCAGCGACATCAACTGCTCGACAGGCTGGTGCGTCGGTCCGTCTTCGCCCAGGCCAATGGAGTCATGCGTGAAGATGAACAGGGAGTGAACGCTCATCAGCGCAGCCATGCGGATGGCGTTGCGTGCGTAGTCCGAGAAGGTGAAGAAGGTCGAGCCGAAGGGGATCAGGCCGCCATGAGCTGCCATTCCGTTGACCATGGCGCACATGCCGAACTCGCGTACGCCAAAAAAGACGTTGCGGCCCTTGGGGTCGACGTGGAAGTTTGGCGAGTCCTTGAAGATGGTCTTGGTGGAAGCGGTCAGGTCAGCCGCTCCGCCGAAGAGCTCGGGGACGACATCAGCGATGGCGTTCATGACCACTTGGCCAGCGTTACGGGTGGCAACCTGCTTCTCTGTACCGAAGGTCGGGATCTTCTTCTCCCATCCGGACTGAAGCTCGGCTTTGATGACCCGCTCGAACTCGGCTGCAGGCGCGGGATAGGCCTTCTTGTAGGCCTCGAAGCCCTTCTGCCATTCCTCGTGTACCTTCTTGCCGTTCTCCTTGGCCTTGAGCCAATTCTTGGCGGCCTCTTCCGGAACGTAGAAGCTCTTGTCCTCGGGGAAGCCGAGGTTCTTCTTGGTCGCCTTGACGGCGTCAGCGCCCAGAGCCTCACCGTGCACCTTGCTGGTGCCGGCCTTCGGGCTGCCGTAACCGATCACCGTGCGGACGCGGATCAGCGAGGGCTTGGTGGTCTCGGCCTGCGCGGCTTTGATTGCAGCTTCCAGAGCCACCAGGTCGTTGCCATCGTCGACCATCTGGACGTGCCAGTGATAGCCGTGGAAGCGCTCGGTGACGTTCTCGGTATAGCTCAGGTCCGTGGGACCGTCGAGCGAGATTAGATTGTCGTCGTACAGGACGATCAGCTTGCCCAGGTTCAAGGTTCCCGCGAGCGAAGCCACCTCGTGCGAGATACCTTCCATCAGGTCGCCATCGCCGCAGAGGACATACGTGTGGTGGTCGATCACGGCGTGCTCGTCGCGGTTGTATACGGCGGCGAGATGCTTCTCAGCCGTGGCGATACCGACCGCCATCGCCAGACCCTGGCCGAGCGGGCCGGTGGTCACTTCGACCCCGGGGGCTTCACCGTACTCCGGATGGCCGGGGGTGTGGGAGCCCCACTGGCGGAATGCCTCAAGCTGTGCCATCGGCAGGTCATAGCCGCTCAGGTGCAGAACGCCATAAAGAAGGGCGGAGGCGTGGCCGTTCGATAGAACGAAACGATCGCGGTTGATCCACAGCGGATCGGACGGATCGTGCTTCATCAGCTTGTGATACAGCAGGTACGCGATAGGGGCGCAGCCCAGAGGGGCGCCTGGATGGCCTGACTTTGCTTTTTCCACCGCATCGACGGCGAGAAAACGGAGCGCATTGATGGAGAGCTGGTCAAGCGCATTCTGCTGATCGGTCTGCTGTTCGCTCATTCTTTATTCATCCTCTTCAAAGGGTTCCGGCGCTCGCGTTCGCGGCGCTCGATTCGCATGTTTTTCGATTTAAGGCATTCGCCTTATCCAGTGTACAGGCGCAGACGCACTTATCGCATCCTCAGATGCGCTTACTGCTCGGGCGCGGGAATGATCTCAATTGCAACATTGCGCCCCAGCCAGCGATCCCGCTCGCCTTCCTGTGACCAAGCCTGGGTGAAGAGGATCCTGCCGCGCTGGTCCGGGCGGGTGGGTATATCCACGTAGGCAGCCGAATGGCTCACCATCTTTGAGGTGGCCTCGTGGGTCGTCGCCCAATCGTCGGTTGTATAGACGACTCGGAAGCGCTCCGCATCCACGATTCTGAGGGTATCGCCTGCCTTAACGGTGCCGACCGGCCGCCCCGCGGAGTAGATCTCCCGGTGGTTCATGAAGGTCCTCTTCTCCTTGGGAACGGCGTATCGCTCGGCGACGATGGGAATTGTGTCAAAGACCTCGCCATCGGCGAGCGAGCGCAGCAGTTTCAGGTACTCCGAATGCGCCCAGACCAGCGGCTGCGCCGAGCCGGCGGAACGCCCGTGATACATGCCCTCGGAGGGAAGATCGGCCTTGTCCCAGATCTGTTCCGGCAACATGCCTCCCTTGGAGCTGAATTTTTCAATTGCAGTCGTGAGCTTCTTACAGCTTCGCCCAGCGGCAAGCTCATAGTGAGCACGCTCGCCCGTCAGCAGAGGCCAGGCGCGGCCCTGTCCCCAGCCTTCATAGGGACCCCCGTCCTTCCTCTGACCATAACCATCATGGTTGTAGCGTCGCCAACAGGGACCGAACGGAGTATCGATCTTTATAACGTGATCGACGACCTTGAGCGAATCCACAATGAGCGGATCGTCAGGCTGACGGATCCCATAGCGCACCAGCTCCAGGAATCCCGCATCAATGACCTCGCGGGCCTCGAAGACGTTCTTCTCGCCCGGGCCGCGGTTCGCAATGCGGAAGGAACCTACAGGTACGGTGTCGTCATGGAACGGCTCTCCCGGGGCAGGCGGCTGCACGCGGACGTAATGCCGTTTAATGTCGGGATGCAACACTCCATCGTTGGTCGTGGTCCATTCGTCCAGGTGGGCCTCGATCCAGTCTGCATATCCTTCCCAGAACGAAGCCAGCTCAATGGAGGCGTGCGCGCGCGCAATGTCGGCGGCGCACAACAAGCCTGCGATGACCGCGGCAAGCGTCGATGGAGAGTAGCCGGCGGTCTCTTCCCAACGCTCCTGCTGCGTTACGGGAGCGTACTTCACCAAAAACGCTGCGGCGCGCTCCACAAAGGGAAAGACCTGGAAGGACCCCAGCTTGGTGCGCTTCCACAGCCGCCACGCAAGCATGATGGGAAACGCCACCTCGTCGAGTTGGATTCCCTGCCAGTACGGGGTGCCGTCGATCCAGAAGTTCTGAGCGAAGCTGCCATCGGGCCGTTGCGTACAGGCCAGGTAAACAAGAGCGCGCAGCGCGGTCTCCTCGCGATCGCAGGCCAGCAGAGCCGTAGCGGTCTGCACCATGTCGCGGGTCCAAACCAGGTGATAGCCGCCAAGGTCGTAGTCGCCACGTGCAGCGCCCCAGGGAATGGAAGCAGATGCGATGAAGGCTCCGGAGAAGGTCTTGTCTTCGTGGGCCAGCAGGACGTTCTGGCTAATCCTCGCCAGCCATCCTCCGTCCGTTGCCTCTGCGGCGAGCCTCTCTGGAGGGGAGACCCTGCCCCACTGCAACAGAAAGCGGCTTAGATGATCTGGAAACGGCATGGCAAGGCTCTGCATCATTCCGGCAAGCGCGGCGTGGTGCCCATCGCCAAATGAGAGCGCGATCGTGAACACGCGATTCAGCGCCACATCGACTTCGCCCGTCACAGCGATATTGCCGTCAAGCGCCTCGCCGAACTGCCAGGTCATGCGCATGTCGTCGAAGAGATCCTGATAGCCGTCGCTTGCTCCAACGAAGCCACAGGAGGAGCGCGTAAAGCCGCAATCCACTCCCATTGCAAGCGATGTGTTTTCCTTCCACGCCAGAAGACAGCGCCTGCCAGCAACGTCCACGCTGCGTGCGGAGTTTCCTGCGCCGCCGCCATTGAGATGCGGAGCGAGAAGCACGTAACACTTCATCCGCTTGAGAACTTCTTCTTCGCCCTCGATCTTCACGTGCATCAGCACAGAGGAAAAATGCGGATTTGCTATGACGACTTTCGTCACGCGATAGCGCTCGCCTGCCTCGTGCCCCTTCATTCGCACAGCGAGCGCGGCACCGTCGATGTATTCGAACTCGTACCGGAGATCGCGCTTCTCTTCGTGACAGAATGTTTCGCCATCGCTGAAGAGCAACTCCATGTCGCGCGTCTGCGGGCGATCGATCGTTGGATAGTAGATCTCGTTCAGCGTTCCATGCGAAAGGGTGTACCAGACTCTGCTGGACGCCGAGTACGCCGTTCCGACAGCATCCTTTCTACTCGAAGTCCACCTTGGTTCCAGCCCCGGCGCGCCGAACGCTGCGCCGTCATCCTGCAGCCAACGGTAGTTCTCAGAAAGTGTGCTCATGCGTGCTATTAGACCTCAAATCCTATTCAGCCGTTACCGATTGGTTTGTGAATGAAATGTCAAAGCTTTGATTGCGCTATGATGGCCGAGGTTGCGAGTATTTCGCCGCGTGCGCTTCAGCGTTTGCATCGCACCCGGCGCGCAAGGCATCTGAACAGTTTGAAACCCGGTCCGTTACGTGACCGGCACTGAAACCGAAAACAACAGGAGAGATACAGTGGCATACGAACTTCCCCCTCTGCCCTACGACTACGCCGCGCTGGAGCCCCACATCGACGAAGCGACGATGAAGCTGCATCACGACAAGCATCACCAGGCCTATGTCACCAACCTGAACGGCGCGGTCGAGAAGCATCCCGATCTGGGCAAGAAGACTCCTGAAGAGCTGCTCGAGAACCTGAGCGCTGTTCCCGAGGATGTGCGCAAAGTTGTGCAGAATAATGGCGGTGGTCACGTAAACCACACCATGTTCTGGCAGATCATGAAGCCGAACGGCGGCGGTGCTCCGACGGGCGCAATCGGCGATCAGATCAAGGCCGACTTCGGCGACTTTGAGTCGTTCAAGAAGCAGTTCAACGAGACCACGGCCAAGCAGTTCGGCTCCGGCTGGGGCTGGCTGGTCTTCAAGGGCGGCAAGCTCGAGATCATCACTACCGCCAACCAGGACAGCCCGCTCTCGCAGGGCCTGTACCCCATCCTGGGTA
>DASTSJ010000235.1:0-2071 GCA_035760765.1 Edaphobacter sp.
ACGCTCCAGCAGCTGAACCAGGTTCAGACCGAACTCCTGACGCAGGTCTTCAGTCACTGATCCGTTCGCGTTGAAGCAGTTCAGGTCCTGATCTCGCGGTTCGCGCACAGGTGCATCGTTATGAAAGCCGTCATCCTGAGCAAAGCGAAGGATCCCTGTATTTCGCCCGCATCGTCAACAGTGCTGGGCCGAATACACGGCATTCCCCTTACCTTCAAGATGCATAACCGGACAAAGTACACCTCAAGCAAAACGGCTCTACAATAAACCCGCATGCGACGCCTCTGCGCATCTCTCGTGATCTGTCTGCTCACACTTTCTGTCCACGTTCCACGTGCCGCAGCGCAGCGCAGTGAGGCCACGCTGTCTGAAGGCGAGGTCGAGCAGCTCCGCGAAGCTGCGTATATCGCCAACGATCGCGTCCTGGTCTTCATTCAGCTGATCAACACTCGCATCAAGGCGCTGGAAGACCTCTATGCCAAACCGCGCCGCCCCGGCCGCGAGCAGGATACCCACGACCTGATGGAGCAGTTCACCTCGCTCGCTAACGAGCTTGAGGACAACCTCGACGACTACAGCGAGCGTCATCGCGACATCCGCAAGGCTCTGCCAAAGCTCCTCGAAGCCAGCGATCGCTGGGGCACCGCCATCCGCACTCCAGCCGACAATGCCGCCTACAACGTCTCGCGCAAGATCGCGCTCGAGTCCCTCGACGATGTTCGACAGCAGGCGACCCAGGTCCTCGAGGAACAAAAGGCCTGGTTCGCAGCTCACCCTCCCAAAAAGGACGAGAACACCGATCAGGCCCCCCGCTGATACTGCCTCCGCCTTCGGATACCGCTGCCCCTGCTACCCTTAAAGGCAAATGACTGATCAATCTTCGGCCCCCATCCGAGTCGGCCTCATCGGCTACGGCTACGCTGGCAAGACCTTTCACGCTCCCCTGGTTCACGCCACCCCCGGCCTCGAACTCGCCATCATCGGCTCCAGCCGGGCCGAGCGCGTGCTCGCCGACTACCCGCAGGTCCAGGTCCTCTCTCCCGAACAGACTGCGACCCACCCCGATCTTGACCTCATCGTCATTGCCAGCCCCAACGACAGCCACTTCCCGCTTGCCGCAGCCGCCATCCGCGCGGGCAAGCACGTTGTCGTCGATAAGCCGTTCACCCTCGACCTCGCCGAAGCCCGCGAGTTAGTCGCACTCGCCCGCCAGCACAATCGTCTCTTGTCCGTCTTTCAGAATCGCCGCTGGGATAGCGAGGTCCTCGCCACCAAAGCCGTCATCCAGTCCGGAGCCCTCGGGCAGATCACCCACTTCGAGGCCCACATGGACCGCTTCCGTCCCCTCGTCCGTCAGCGCTGGCGCGAAGATCCAGGTCCCGGCGCCGGCCTCTGGTTTGATCTCGGGCCTCATCTCATCGACCTCACCCTGCATCTCTTCGGCCTGCCCGATGCCGTCTTTGCGACCTTCGCCGCCCTTCGTCCCGGCGGCAGGACCGACGACTGGGCGCACGTCCAGTTCATCTACCCGCACATGCGCGCCATCCTCAACGCCACCCTGCTCTCCTCCGGCGGCATACCGCGCATGCTTCTTCACGGAACTCAGGCCAGCTGGGCCAAATACGGCACTGACCCGCAGGAGAAAAAGCTCGTTGAAGGCGTCATTCTGTCGGGCACTCCGGGTTTCGGCGACGACCCCGACCCAGGCATCCTCTTCGACGGAGCCACCGGCCAGCGCACTGAAATTCCGGTCCCCTACGCCGATCAGATCGGCTACTACATCGGTATCCGCGACGCCATCCGCGGCGCCGCCCCGATACCCGTCTCACCCGAATCCGCCATCGCCGTCATGGCCATCCTCGAAACCACCTTCGCCTCCGGCAAAGAAGGTCGCATCCTTTCGCTCCCCCTCACCGAAGACGAGCGCAACGCCTACAAAACCCGAGAACACCCCGCACCCAAGGCAGTCCCAGAATCTCGCTAGTACGTTCGATTGCGTAGGCCATTTTCTCCGGTGAGGGGCACGACCATCCGATCAGTTCCCTCGTCATCCTGAACGAAGTGAAGGATC
>DASTSJ010000236.1:0-2519 GCA_035760765.1 Edaphobacter sp.
GGCGTGCTTGAACTGGGCGTTCCCGTGCTGGGAATCTGCTATGGCCTGCAATTCATTACGCATCACCTGGGTGGCAAGGTTGAGTCCGCTTCGGCGCGAGAGTATGGCCACGCACAGGTTGAGATCGTTACCCAAACTGCGCTGTTTCGCGGATTGCCGCAGACGATGGATGTGTGGATGTCGCATGGGGATGAAGCGCGTTCACTCCCCCAGGGCTTCGAACTGACGGCCAAGACGTCGAACGCCGTGGCTGGAATCGCGAACGAAGCGCGTCGCATCTGGGCGGTACAGTTTCACCCGGAGGTGGCTCACACGCGCCAGGGCATGGAGCTGCTGAAGAACTTCTGCATCGACATCTGCGGAGCCAAGCAGGACTGGACGCCGGGACACTTTATCCAGTCGACGGTGGAGAAGATTCGCGCGCAGGTGGGCGATGGCCATGCGATCTGCGGCCTGAGCGGAGGAGTGGATTCGTCTGTAGCCGCGGTTCTGGTTGCGCGCGCCATCGGCGATCGGCTGACCTGCATCTTCGTGAACAATGGCGTCCTGCGCAAAGATGAGTTTGCCAAGGTACAGCGCACGATGCGCGAGGGGCTTGGCCTGAACGTTGTTGCCGTCGATGCGGGAGAGCGGTTTCTGACGCGGCTGGCAGGCGTGACGGATCCTGAGCAGAAGCGCAAGATTATCGGCAACGAATTCATCTCGGTGTTTGACGATGAGGCCGCAAAGATCCTAAAGGCGGAAAAGAGTGCAGGGCAGGAGGTCGGCTGGCTGGTGCAGGGAACGCTCTACCCAGACGTGATCGAATCTTCAAGCGTCCATGGGCCTTCGCACACGATCAAGAGCCATCATAACGTGGGCGGATTGCCCGAGGACATGAAGCTGAAGCTGATTGAGCCGCTGCGGGACCTGTTCAAGGACGAGGTCAGGCGGATCGGCCGTGATCTCGGGATGCCGGAGGAGATTCTGGAGCGTCAGCCGTTCCCCGGGCCAGGCCTGGCGGTCCGCATCCTCGGTGAGGTCACCGCGGACCGGGTCGCTCTGCTGCAGGAAGCCGATGAGATCGTCGTCAGCGAGATCAAAGCTGCAGGGCTCTATCGCAAGGTCTGGCAGAGCTTCGCCGTGCTGCTCCCGGTCAAGAGCGTCGGGGTGATGGGCGATCAGAGGACTTACGCTTACACCTGCGCCATTCGCGCGGTGGAGAGCGAGGATGGCATGACGGCGGACTGGGCGCCTCTGCCGTATGAGGTTCTACGGACCATTTCGAGCAGAATCGTGAGCGAGGTGCGCGGGATCAACCGCGTGGTGTACGACATCACCTCAAAGCCACCGGGGACGATCGAGTGGGAGTAGTGGCCGCTCAGGGCTTTAGAACCGCTGCACGCCGGACCCTCGCCTGCAGGACGATGCGGGTATCCCGCGGAAATGCCACCTGATGACCGCTCGCGATCCAGCGGCGGTACAGAGAGAGAGCTGTGCCGTAAGCGCCAATGCCGGCTGCCAGGTTGCGTGAACCTCCGGCCCAGCCAATGATGTTGCCGGCAAGCCCGATTCCGTTCGCGCCCACGAAGTTTTTGCCTCCCTGGAAGTTAGCGTCCTCATCGAGTGGACGAGTAGCCAGGAACCCAAGAATAAGCGGTACGACCAGCTTGTCCTGAGGCTTTGGTTTTACCTTGCCCTCGGAGTTCATCTGCAGGCCCTCGCCGCCGTCCAGGCCGGAGAGCGCAGTTTGAACGTTTTCCCTCTGGCCCTCAGGCATGACGATCTGGTTGAAGTCGAAGCGCAGCGTGCCGGCGCGACCGAAGGATCGTGCCGGTTTAGAGGTGGTGACGGCGCCGATCAGCTTCGCGCCCTGTGGGACCGCGATGGAATGATCCGGGTTGTAGACGGGCTCTGCTACGGTGGCTTGGATCGGCTGGCCTGCCTTCGAGGTGGCGGAGGAGAGGCTTTGGTCAAGGTAGGCCTGGATCAGCCATTCGTCAGGAGCTTTCGCGATAGATTTCTTTGTCTCTGGGGCGGCAGCAGGAGTGACGGCGTGCTGCGGTGGAATGGATACGGGCGACGTGGTCTCGACCGTCCACGATGTCCCGCTTTCAATGCGCTCAGGATGGTAGGGAAGCTGACGGTAGAAGAGCTGCAGCAGCCGGTCGCCCTTCCCAGGGTCGGTAAGCTGATGAAGCTGGCCATGCAGTATCTGTATGCCCGCATCGTATTGCTGCCGAATAAAGCCACCTTTGCGAGGAGGAGGAGCTACCAGACGGTAGGTGGGTGCGCCGTCCGTTGCCGGATCGGCAGAGAATGCGAGGTTCGTGCCGTCGCTCAACCTCAGGGTAGTGAACTGCACCACAGGTACGTGGAACGGCGTGAAATCGGCATTCAGACGCGCGTTATTTCGCCGGGCACGATCGGGGCGCAGTTCGGTAATCGTTCCGCGGACCTCTGTCTTCTCCGGCAGCACCATGGCTCCATCGACGAAGACGGGATAGCGCAGATACCCCTGGACGGACTGGTGGAGATGC
>DASTSJ010000237.1:0-5699 GCA_035760765.1 Edaphobacter sp.
GCCGATTAGAGACGCATAGCCGCAAGTTTTTGCGGAGTGGAGAAAGCGATGCGTCGATCCCAGAGTTCCAGCCGAAGCAGGCACCCGAATGTGTCCTGTCCTGCATCTTTCGTGCTAGTGGCAGGGGAGCATAGCGGTCTCTATAGTCAGGAGAGGGTCTTAGAAAGGCTCACCTCCTCTGACCGTGGTTCTGCCTTGAACGAGATTCCCAGTGTCGCCAGTAGCGTTTTTTGCGGAGTGGAATCATCTATGGGCGAAACATCAGCCTCTTTCCAGAAGGGACTTCCAGAGGCCGAGGCTTCCATCTCGCTCTCCCAGGTCCTCTCGGCGCTCTCGTTTGCCATTGAGTTGACCGACGGCGCGATGCATGGACACTCCCTGCGGAGCTGTCTGCTGGGCATGCGTATCGCTACGGAGGCTGGCTTTACGACAGAGGAGAAAAACAGCCTCTACTATGCCTTGTTGCTCAAGGATGTGGGCAACGAGGAGATCTTTGGCCTGCGCTGCGACCGCGGAGCCAGCATCGTCAGCAAGCTGGGCATGGGATCGCTAGCGGCCGACGCCATCAACAATCTTGAAGAGCATTGGGATGGGTCCGGAGCGCCGTACGGGCTCTGCGGGAGTGAGATCCCTCGGCTATCGCGTGTGGCGGCAATCGCGCAGCACCTCGATATGTTTGCGATCGGGAGAAGCCCCGTAAACGCGCTTGACACCCTGCAGGAGTGGAGCGGGAGCTGGTTTGACCCTCAACTTGTGGATGTAGCGTTTGCTCTGAATAAGAAAGACGCCCTGTGGGACGGATGCCGGTCCAGCGACAGTATTGAGGTGACTCGCAGCCTTGTTCTGGCTCTCGATCCACACCGTCGCCATCATCTGGACGACGATCAGATCGACCGCATCTGCGAAGCATTCGCTGAGATCGTCGATGCGAAATCGCACTTCACCTTCCGCCATTCGATCGGAGTGGCAGAGACCGCGCGTGGCATTGCTGAGGCGTTGAGGCTTAGGCCGGATCGTGTACGCCTTGTCTGGCGTGCGGCCCTGCTGCACGATCTCGGCAAGCTAAGCATCTCGAACAAGATTCTTGATAAGACCGGCATGCTTACCGATGCGGAGTGGGCGATCGTGAAGCAGCACCCAGGGCTCAGCCGCAGAATTCTCGAGCAGATCGCTCCTTTCCGGGAGATTGCCATTGTCGCTGGCGAGCATCACGAGAAGCTCGACGGTACTGGTTATCCCAACCAGCTTTCGGCGAAAGATCTCTCGCTGGAGTCGCGCATCATCGCGGTCGCCGATGTCTACAGCGCACTCTCTGAGGATCGTCCGTACCGTGCGGGGCTCGGCTTTGCAGAGATCTTCCCCATCCTGAACGGCCTATCAGGGCGGCAACTCGATAAAGAATGCATTGAGGCCTTGTTGAGCTATCTGACCACGCACCGCCCACTGGAGATGGATGCCCAGATGGCTGCGGCAGCACGCCTCAGCAGATTCTGCGCCTGACCCCGGCTACATCCGAGCGCGATTAGTTCGAGTCGGGAGTGGAGTTGTTCCCGCTCACGGAAGGGTCTTCCGAGGCGGTTGAAGATGCGCTGCTGGTCAGAGACTGGATCAGCTCCATCGGTACCGTCGCTGTAAGGATGGCGCGGTCCTTCTTGTGATCCATTTTGATGGAGCTGAGCAGACGGATCACTTCAGCATCCTGCTGGTTCCGCGGCTGCACCTGCTGCACGGACTTCAGCAATCCCAGGAGCATCGACAGTCTTTGTGCAGATTCAGCGGCCTGGGCCTCCGTCGGGGAGATCTCCTCGATGCGGAGTCTTAGACTGCCGGTATAGCGAAGGCTGGCTACGAAGGTTGTGTCCTCCGGCAGCGGAAGCTGAACTCCAAACAGGCTGATGTAACCACGGTCAGAGAAGGGCAGGCCTATGTGACCGATGCCCCATGCGCTCGACAGAATGGGAACATCGCCGTACCGCGCCGAAAGCAGCGATGATCCGGAGAAGGGCGAAGCCGCCCAGCGATGACGGTCGAGGATCGAGTGAATCTGCTCCTCGGTGGGCATGTTTGACGCCGCGATGGAGTCATAGCCCAGCTGGGCTAGACGCAGCGATCTCTTCTGGCCATTGTCGTCGATGGAGACGGTGTAGACGGTGTGGCCGGCGTAGGTCTCACGCGAGCTTGCGATGGAATCGAGGTAATGCGCGAGCTTCTCTCCGTCGAAGCGGCCCTCGAAGACCTCAGAGTAGCCGACCGGCCCGTTGGGTCCATTGGGATCATCCATGCGGTGCAGGGCAAAGGCCACCTCGTCGAGGTCCCGCTCGGGAACGATTCCGGTCGCGTCGATAAACTGCTGGTACTCCGGAGCGCGCTTCACCGGCGTGCGATCGAAGTGCGTCGCCAGCCGCAGCGGCTTGAGGTTGACGTACACAATCGCATCAGATTCCGGCAGCAGCCGTGCGGCCTCAGGGGGCGCCGCCTTGCGCAGCAGGATCGCTACGATCAGTGCGACGATGAGAGCCGCTACCAGCAGCATGGAATATCGGGTTGACTTACGCATCGCGACGGCGGGTATGCAGGCTATGAGGCATTCTGTCTGTTTCTACTCCGTCTGAGGGCAGAGAGCAATGGATCTATTCCGTGATGGCAAAGGTGTAGATCTTACCCCCATTGGTTACGTTTCCGGTTCCCGGGGGCAGGATACCGTACTCACCGCCTCCGACGGAGGCATCGACGGTGAAACGCCAGGTGCGCGACCCTACTTTTTGCGGTTGGAAGGCGACCTCATCGCGCTGCGCTCCACTGCTGGAGTGAAAGACACCTCCGGTAAGTGAACGGAACTCACGATTATCGGAGTGCACACGGAACCGCAGGAAATCGTATTCGGCGATATCGACGCTTGGAGCAGCGTAGATCAGGATCTCCACCGGGGCTTGCAGGGCGAGCTTTGATTCGCGGCCATTGAGATGTCCGTTGCGATCCTCCTTGATAATGCCGTGAGTTGCTGTAGATTTCAGCCATCCTCCTGACTTGATATGCACAACCTCCGTTTGCAGGGGCTGCCAGGTTCCGTTGCGATCCTTGTAGTAGGCACCGATCTCGCTGACCTCGGAGATGGGAGGGGGATTCTGCTGCTGCGAAGCTGTGGAATCGGGCGCGAGCCGCTTTCGGCCTTTATTGATCATTGCCGTAATCACAGTCTCTGAGACGTTCGCGTCCTTCAGATCGATCAGGGAGTCTGCATCTGTCGTGTACTGTCCCGGCTGAGCTGCAATTGCCTGCAGGATCAGATCGTCGCTAAGCCCTGCGCTCACCATGCGGATGATGGAGCTATTGTTCAGGGTCTTCAACTGGCTCGAAGGAGCGGGGAGAGGTCCCTCCGCCGGCTGTGGGGTGCTTTGGGCCCAGCCTGCGAGCGGAAAGAGCAGCAGGAGCAGGACAGTAGCCGGCGGGAAACGGAACAACGACATCGGAAGTACCTCCACAGACAGCGGTTCTCGATCTGTTGGACGATGCAGATCCGGCCGGGCAACCCGAATCCTCAGTCCCTAAAAGAAGCGATTTGCTTGATCTGTCATCATAAAGGTGAGGCTCTCGCAATCGGGCGAGTGGCCAGGAGACTTGATTTTGATGAAGCTGAAGCTCCCTGAAGGAGATTTCAAGGCATACCTGTTCGACTGCGACGGAACGATCGCGGACTCGATGCCTCTGCACTACGTCGCCTGGAAGACCGTGCTTTCAGAATGGAACTGCGAGTTTACCGAAGAGCTGTTCTACGAGTGGGGCGGTATGCCGGTGGCGAAGATTCTCACCTCGCTGAACGAGCGGCACGGCCTGTGCATGCCGATCGATGAACTGCAGCGGCGCAAGGAGGAGCTCTTCTACTCGAACCTGCCGCTGATGAAGCCTGTTCCCGAGGTTCTGGAGCACATTGAGGCACGGCATGGCGAGATTCCGTTCGCGGTGGTCTCCGGCAGCACACATGACTCCGTCCGGGCTTCTCTGACTGCGCTGAATCTTGTGGACCGTTTCCAGGCATTTGTCTGTGCGGGCGACTACAAGAACGGCAAGCCCCATCCTGAGCCCTTCCTGCTGGCAGCGGAGCGGCTGGGTGTGGCGCCGGAGCACTGCCTCGTCTTCGAAGATGCGCAGCTTGGCATCGATTCGGCGACTGCCGCTGGCATGGCGTCGGTGCGAATTGCGTCTCCGCGGGAGCGTGCAGCTGCCATGCAGCAGGTGATGGAAGAGGTTGTGGGAAACGGCTGATCTGCTTGGCTTGAGGAGGTTTTGCGGCCCACCTCCTGCTGTGCTACAGTTAGCACTGCGGCGCACTCTGCGCAGGCATGTCTGCGCTTCGGCCAGTCGATGTCACAGGGAGCATAGAAAGCTGTCGGGCTGGCGTAGCTCAGCTGGTAGAGCATCTGATTTGTAATCAGAGGGTCGGGGGTTCAAGTCCCTTCGCCAGCTCCAGATCTCCCGCAGTCGAGAATGAGTTTGGGTTTGGTTGTACTGTCGGCCGTTCTGGCCAAGCAGACCTCCGGAGACCTTCAGGGATGCAGCGTAGACCTGATCGGTAGTTTGGATCAGGCGCGGTCTCTGATGGGCAGGAAAGAATGCTGGGTAGACGGATTCGGCAGAAGATGTGCACAGGTGGCCGAGTGGTTAATGGCAGCAGACTGTAAATCTGCCGCGCAACGCGCTACGGAGGTTCGAATCCTCCCCTGTGCACCACGAAGTTTGGTTCAGTTGTAGGAGTAAGACAGGGGAGCGTACGTGGATTTTGGCCCCTCCGGCAGCGGAAGGATGATCGTTGCGCTGGTGGTGCTCGGGGTTCTGGCGATTCTTGCTTGGCAGACGATGGAGCCGGGAAAGTATCAATCGCTGACGTTCATCCTGTTGGGATTTTTTGCCTTTCGCGTAGTGCTTGGATGGCTTCGCTCGCGATAGGATTGTAGGGTCGGTTTCAAGCTGATGTAGCTCAGTGGTAGAGCACTCCCTTGGTAAGGGAGAGGTCATGGGTTCA
The DNA here is from genome assembly GCA_035760765.1 of Edaphobacter sp. Classification (GTDB taxonomy): domain Bacteria; phylum Acidobacteriota; class Terriglobia; order Terriglobales; family Acidobacteriaceae; genus Edaphobacter. The sequence goes on from DASTSJ010000237.1 coordinate 5,021, forward strand.
AGCCCCATCATCAGCTCCAGATTTTGTCAGCCTTCAGGTTTTGGAAGGTTGTGGTGCGGGAGTAACTCAGTGGTAGAGTCACAGCCTTCCAAGCTGTTGGTCGCGGGTTCGATTCCCGTCTCCCGCTCCAGAGATGTTGAAGGTAGCCGCAGGAGAGTTTGTTGAGCACGCTAAAAGAGCAACCGGTTCTTCCGATCGCTGACCCTGTAGCCTTTGGCGCAGTGAAGACAGCGATCGAGTCGGCGTTTTCCACTGGCAAAGTCGCTGAATTTCTGAGATCGCTTGATCGCCACGGAGTTCGAATCCGTGAGTTCGAAGAGGTTCTCGCGAAGGGGCTTCTTGGAAAGAAGACGGCAGCGGAGTATTCCAGCCTGCCTGATCGCGATCAGGGGCAGATTCGCGAACTGTATCTGGCCAGCCTGGAGCGGGTTGCTCCGGAGCTTCGGCAGAGATTCTTCCGGCTGTACGCGTATTACTGAGACGGTTTTGGAAGTTGTGATTTGAACCCGCCGGCCACCGCCGGCCAAACACTCAAAGACGGAGAGAGCAATGGCGAAGGAGAAATTTGATCGTTCCAAACCGCATGTAAACATTGGGACGATTGGTCACATTGACCACGGCAAGACGACGTTGACGGCTGCGATCACGAAGGTGTTGTCGAAGCACAACCCGAAGAACA
>DASTSJ010000238.1:0-6040 GCA_035760765.1 Edaphobacter sp.
CGATGAGATCTACACCTTCGTGCAGGACTCCTTCTCGCGCAAGCGCGTTCACGTCCTGACCAGTGTGGACTATGCCAAGATGAGTGATGCCGACAAGGCGAAGGAGCCCGCCGCCACCAAGCGCACGGATGGTGACTATGCCCTCAGCTGGATTCGCCATGAGGGGAAGGGCCGGGTCTTCTACGAAGCTTTGGGCCACAGCGAACACATCTACGCGATGACGCCGATCATGGAGCAGGTTCTCGCTGGAATCCAATATGCGCTGGGAGACCTGCCGGCCAACGACAGCCCAAGCCAGAAGTAAGGGTACCCTTGCAAACCGAGGAAAGGCGGCGTTCCTGCGCCGCCTTTTTCTATGGCTTCGAGTCGGCGCGATGCAGAGGGTAACCGTTCATAGCAATGGCTAGCACCCCTATGAGCGACACGCGAAGAATCGGAAGATCCGCTTGACCGATTCTCTCGGCTGAGATTCATCTGGATGACGCACATCGCAATGTGCGTCACAATGTCGGCGATGCCCCAGCGCAGAGCGAGTGATGGCTGAACCTCCCGAAGGAGTCCGTACATGGCTGACCGTCTGATTCGCCGCTTCATCCTGATCGCCGGCGTGCTGGGCCTCACCTTACTTCTGGGTACTGCCGGTTTCCGGCTGATCGAAGGATATTCGTGGTTCGATGCCTTCTACATGACCCTGACGACGATCACAACCGTCGGATACCAGGAGATACGTTCGCTGAGTCACGCGGGCCGGGTCTTTAACTCCTTCCTGATCTTGTTCGGCGTGACGGCAATGTTTCTGGCAGTGGGCGGGATGACGCAAACTATCATTGAGCTCGAGCTGCAGGATAGCTATGGGAAACGGAGGAAGAGGCGCATGATTGAGAATCTCCATGACCACTTCATCGTCTGCGGCTTTGGCCGTGTAGGCCGAAACGCCTGTGATGAATTCGAGCGGACGAAGGCTCCTTTTCTGGTGATTGATCGGAACGAGCAACGTGCGGCCAGGGCTACCAATGCAGGCATGCTTGCGATGGTTGCAGATGCCACGCAGGACGAGAGCCTTCGCCGTGCTGGTGTACTGAAGGCCAAAGGCTTGATTGCGGCGTTGCCTTCGGATGCGGAGAATCTCTTCATCATTCTTTCCGCCAAGGCTCTGAATCCTGCATTGAAGGTGGTTACGCGAGTCACAGAGGAGGAGGCCGGACAGAAGTTGCGTCGTGCAGGAGCGGACACAGTTCTTACTCCCTACACGATGGCAGGACGCCAACTCGCCGATGCCTTGCTGCGTCCGCATGTCGTGGAGTTTCTCGATTTCGCCAGGAGCAACCTGGGCCAGGAGATCACGATGGAGGAGGTCTGCGTCTCTTCAAGTGGCGAGTTGCGCAGACGGACGCTTGGGGAGCTACTCAAGGTGCGTAACTCCGGCGCCATCGTGCTTGCTATTCGGCAGCAACGTGGCGAGACGATCTTCAATCCCTCACCTGACATCGAGGTCTCTGCAGGCGATTTCCTGATCGTCATGGGAAAGCGGTCGAGCCTGCAGGAGCTGGAACAGGTTCTCACTAGTTGAAGTTCTTAACTGCCTACAGTGAAGGCCAAAAGACAGAGCAAACCCCCATCCTCGCTGTATAGGAGGATGGGGCCCTGTTCTTCGTGCGCAACATGGAACGCGACCCAATAAAAGTTACTTGACCTGCAGGGTTTCGAGATAGTGGGACAGGTTGTTAATCCGCAGTTGGACCTCAGGCGATGCAGACGATTGATGCATCCCCCCGAAGATCGGTCCCCAGATTGGCATATCCGGAGATCCGTGCGCCGCATGGGCTTCCGCACCGAAACGGATGACGGCCGCGACGTGCTGCTGCGGGAATTTTCCGCCGTTGCGTTGAGCCAGCGTAGTCAGGTCAGGCACCGGATCTTTGAGGGCTGGGGCTGCCGGCCCATCACCCTTTCCGTCCTTTCCGTGGCATGAGGCGCAATACGAGTTGTACATCTCCTCTCCCGATCCCGCTGATGTCGGTTTTGCAGGAACTGTCTTGATCTTCTGCGACATCGCTGAAGACGGAGCAAGGAAAAGGGACAGGGAGAAGAGCGTGCACACACATAGAGTGTGCCGCTTTGAGGGCAATAAGATGGGCATGGTGATCCTCCTTATTCGCGAATCTTTACTAGAAAGCAATAGGGGACCCGAGGTTTTGTGAAGCGCTTGCGAGAAAAGATCTTATGCCAATCCTCGTCGCAACGAGCGAGTTTTTTATTTTCTTTTCAGCACGGAGTCAATTCGAACTCGGTGTGCGGCAGGGACCTGGCACCGCGGTCGTGGCCAGGGTGGCATGCAAGTGATGCAAGATTGTTGTTTACGGGAAACAGGAAAAAGAGACGGCCTTCGAGCGAAGGCCGCATGTCGGTGTTACCGCGTAGGGGTACCTGGTGGAACGGCGGGTGTTATTGGCCAGTGCCGCCGACCGTCATCTTGTCCAGCTTGACAGTGGGCATGCCCACTCCTACGGGCACGGACTGGCCGGACTTTCCACAGGTTCCGATACCTTCATCCAGGGCAAGATCGTTGCCGACCATCGAGACATACTTCAGTGCCTCCGGACCATTACCGATCAGGGTCGCGCCTTTGACGGGCCGCGTCACCTTGCCGTCTTCAATCAGGTAAGCCTCGCTCGCCGAGAAGACGAACTTGCCGTTGGTGATGTCGACCTGACCTCCGCCGAAATTGACGGCGTAGAGCCCGCGCTTGACGGATTTGATGATGTCTTCCGGCATGTCTTCGCCGTTGAGCATGTAGGTATTGGTCATGCGCGGCATGGGGATGTGATGGTAGCTTTCGCGGCGGCCAGAGCCAGTGTTGGGTGTGCCCATCAGGCGCGAGGACAGCTTGTCCGACAGGTAGCCCTTTAGGATTCCGTTCTCGATCAGCACATTTTCCTGCGTTGGATTGCCTTCATCGTCAACGTTGATGGAGCCGCGCCGGTTAGGCAGGCGCCCGTTGTCGACCACAGTGACCTTGGGCGAGGCGACCTGCTGGCCGATCAAACCGGCAAACGCAGAAGTCTTCTTGCGGTTGAAGTCAGCCTCAAGCCCGTGGCCGACCGCCTCGTGCAGAAGAACTCCAGGCCAGCCGGGCCCGAGCACGACCTCCATCTCGCCTGCGGGAGCATCCACGGCGCCGAGTTGCAGAAGTGCCGTGCGCGCAGCTTCGCGCGCGAAGTGCTCAGGAGATTTGTCGCCGGTGAAAAAATCCATGGTGATGCGGCCGCCGCCGCCGGACGATCCGCGGGCAGTGTTGGTCGCATCCTTCGCTATGACGAAGACGTTCAGGCGCGAGAGCGGCTGGGTATCGCTGGCGAAGGTGCCATCGGAAGCAGCAACGAGGATGCGGCGCAGCTCGTCAGAGAAGCTGGCGCGTACCTGCGTAATGCGTGAATCGTAGGCGCGGGCAGCGGCATCCGCGCGCTGAATCAGCGAGAGCTTGGCGACGATCTCAGCATCTGCCGTGGCTCCGGTGATGGGATAGAGCGATTCGCCCTCGGTGTGGCGAAATCCCTGCATCAGTTCCTTCGCTGGCCCGGAAGCGATGAGGGCAGCGGTGCGCGCAGCCTTCAACAGGGCGTCGGAGGAGAGGTCGTCGGTGTACGCATACCCTGTGCGCTCGCCTGAAAGCACACGCACGCCGCAGCCGAGTGAGACGCCTTGCGATGCAGTCTTGACCAGCGACTCATCGATACCGAGTGAGGTCGAAGTCACTGATTCGAAATAGAGGTCGGCATATTCGCCCCCTGCGGAGAGGGCCTCGGCCAGGCAACGTTCCATCAACCGCTCGGAGATGCCCAGCTTATCGGTGAAGTAGCGCTTGTGGTCGGGTGTAGGAATCGTCATGTAACGATCTATGATAGGCTTCGCATAGCCCCGCCGCAAACGCGAGCTGCGAGGCTATACGGTTACTGTTTTCGGCTCTGCCTTCTTCATTTTTTCGAGAACCACAATCAAGGCAGCGAAAAGAAAGACAAACTCCCCCTGATCTAATGTCCTCCCGGGCCCCGGCCTTCAATAAGGGCTGAATTCGTCGTCGGTAATCGGGCTGAATCCGCATGCTCGATTGTGAAGATAACGGGCTCATTTCACCTTGGAGGACGATTCCATGAAACTACGTTCTGTGGTGTGCAGCTTCGTTTTGAGCGTGCTTTTTATCCCATTGGCCTGCCATGCGGACACGATTATTACCGGAGTCAGCTTTGCTGGCGGACCCGCGAATCCCACCATTACGGTCGAAGGCTCCGGGTTCGGAGTAGAACCTACTCGCCTGACGTTGGCGTATCCGGGCTATACCGGCTACGACTATGGAGACGTCTTCTTCTTTAATGATTTTGCGCCTACCCAGGCGTATGACTGGGGCGCGGGCCGGGGCGTGATTCTGGGGATGCGCGACCTGATCGGAATTGACGTTGTCAGCTACTCGGACACGCAAATTGTTTTTCTACTCGGATCAACCTATTCGTCCTACTACTATCCGCTCGGAATATATGAGTTGAACAGTGGTGACGGTTACCGGATGGTGCTGAGAGATGGAAGCTACACCGGGATCGTATCCTTCGTTCCAGAACCAGACACGATCATCGGGATGCTTACGGGACTGTTGCCCTTCGGGGCGGCGCTGATGAAGCGGAGGAGAATTGCTCAGGCACGCTGAAGGCGTGGAGTGGTGAGGCTTAGCCGGAGTAGTCTTTATAACGTGCACGTGCTCGGATCCGTTGCCTTGGCGCTGCAATGAGAGAGCGGATTCTGAGAAGAGGGCCACGGATAATAGCAGGATGGTCAGCGGGATTAATCACGTAACGTTTGCCGTACGAGATTTGGATAGGTCTTTCCACTTCTATACCGTCATCCTTGGATTACGGCCTGTAGCGCGCTGGTACAAAGGAGCGTACCTGGATGCAGGTGGCCACTGGGTGTGCCTCAATCTGGATCCTGAGACCAAAAGCGGCCCACTAGGGGAATACACCCACCTTGCCTTCACCGTGCCCGCGTCAGTTTTCGAAGCGGCTGTTAGCAGGCTGCGAGCAGCACAGGTGCAGGTCTGGCAGAAGAACAAGAGTCCGGGCGACTCCTTCGACTTTCTGGATCCGGATGGGCACAAGCTCGAGTTATATGTCGCGACTCAGCAGGATCGCCTCAAGGCGCTCCTGAACAATCCCCCGAAAGAGCTGATGCTGTTTCCTATTCCGTAAGGTAGATCCTTTCCCGTCGAGCGCGCACGAGATCACGTTGCAATAGAACTGTCACGTTGTTGAATCCCATCGTGAGAAAGAATCATCCATACAGAAACACTTTTCTGAAGATGACGCACCCGCCTGTGCTAGCTTTTGAGAAACAGGCGTGAGAGGAGCTACACGGATGAACGTTACAGCAACGGATCCGCGCTACCCTATCGGGCGCTTCGAGCGGCCGGAGACCATTACTAATGAAGATCGTACGAATGCGATCGCCACTCTGGCAGAGCTGCCTGAGCAACTGCGCAACGCTGTCGAGGGCTTTGGCTCCGTGCAATTGAATACTCCCTATCGCGAGGGTGGATGGACGGTGCGGCAGTTGGTGCATCACATCGCCGACAGCCACATGAATGCGTTCATTCGCGTGCGCCTGGCGCTTACTGAGGACTGGCCCACGATCAAGCCTTACGACGAGAAAGCTTGGGCAACGCTGCATGATTCGGCTGCCCCTGTGGAGTGGTCGCTGGAGCTGATCGAAAGCCTTCATGCCCGGTGGGTCATGCTGCTGCAGTCCCTGACCGAAGAACAGTGGATGCGCGGCTATCGTCACCCGGAGAACGGAGAGCAGGCCCTCGATGTCGCTACGCTGCTGTATGCGTGGCACTCTCGCCACCACGTGGCACATATCACGCATCTGCGCGTCAGCCAGGGTTGGTAGCAGTATGGCTTCAATCCATCTGGCAGAGAGCGACGAAGAGATTGGCCGATGCTTTCCCGTAATGCATCAACTCAGGCCCAGACTGAGTGCGGATACCTTTGTC
>DASTSJ010000239.1:0-8563 GCA_035760765.1 Edaphobacter sp.
CCCGGTCGCATCTACCCTTGAAGGCCACCGCCCCGCCGCTCTGCAGCACAGAGGACGTCAGAACCTCTGTGGGTCGCCATAGCAGAGCGTTCCCTGCGATCGGAACGGACCCGGGGGTGTACGGGCACTTCTCGAACAGCCGGCCAAGACGCTGCGATGAAGAAGAAGCGAGGGAATCCGTGCCTCCGCCCTCCATCATCCGCATCATGCAGTGATGCTGACCATTACGTCGGCAGCAGGCTGGCAGCAGAGCGTCGGGGCTTGCGGGTGCGGTCACAAGCAAAACAAAAAAAGGCAACAGGACACTGAGCGCCGCAAAAACAGCGCTTATCCGCCACGGCCCTCTTCTTTCCTTGTTCATGAAGCTTCCTGCTGCTGCTCAACCACGACGTATAGCCTTCACCTCTGCATAAGTCATTCGATGCGGCGGAAACCGCAGGCACCGACGCATGCAGGCAGACTGGCATCTAACAGCACATCCAACGCATCACAAACCCACCTCCAGTAGGAGATTTGGATCTTGCATTGGCGGTGCTGGAGGATCTGTCTTAAAGAAGAATGGAGGGAGGCCCACGCTTTTGACGCGAGCGGTCGCGCGAGATGCGCCACATCGACTGCGTCTGGGCAACTACAGCGGGATGACTCACAAGCCCCGCATAGATACTTTCTTGGGCCGGAAGTGCCGTCCAACCGCTGCGAACTGCAGTCGTTACGCCTGGAAAGTACGGACAGTGCTCAGCAGGCGAACGCAGCGTCGGTGTCTTCGACGTAGATCCCGAGGCTACAGCCATCCCCATGCAGTGGTGACTTCCTCCACGCCGGCAGCACGCAGGCAGGTTCGACCCGCTCTCTCTGCCAAGAGCAAACAGCGGAGAGGCGAGCGGCAGTCCAAAGACCACCAGCAACACAATGGAAAGAAGTCGTCGCAACAACTCCATTGAAGCACTGCCACACCGCCGACGCAAATCAGCCTCCAGCAAATCACACCGGGACGATGCCGTACTTTTCTTCCAGAAATTTTTGAAGGCTACGCGGAACGAGCGCCGCAATCTCCTGCCAGGTCACCAGCTTCAATCGACTGCGAAAGCTGTAGCTTCGCACCGCCTGCAACGCGCGAAACCAGCTTTCCTGCAGATCGGAACGACGGCCGTCACAGAACAGAGCAAATGTTACCCCGGCCGAATAAGCCGCGAGTATCCCTCGCAAAAGCTGATACTCGCAAACCCGATCATCCTGCATGCGCAGGTCATCAGGATCGAAGAGCTCCTCGAAGTCTTCGTAGCGCCGGAGCAGCCGCATCGGGGCGTCACGAAAGCTTGTCTCTGTCAGCTTGGCCTCCACCATCACATCACCAAGCCGCATATCAATCTCGGTCTGGTCCACCTTGCCGTTCAGAAGGGGGGGATGCGGCTTTACGCCGAACTCCGGAACGACTCCAACCTCTATCCCGAGCATGGCACAGAGCTGCCGCCGGTGAAGAAGCCTGGGATAGCAGAAGATATTCATCAGCAACGCGTCGGAGCTGTTCGCGCAATCCAGCTCACTCCGCCCTACTCTGTCCCAGCGACGTGCAATCCATCGTCCCCCCGTATAGCTCTTCTCAAGGCGGCGTCTCCATTCCGGTCGAGCACAGATGGCCTTATACGATGCATTAATGAAGTTTCCGTGCGCCGCCTCTTCTTCCTCATAAATCACGCTGGGAATCGAACCATAGCTCAGCTCGTGCTTGCGATCCCGCGCACGCGTCATATTCCTATGGCTCAGCTCACGCCTCAGATCGGAACTCGTAAAAGAATCCATCTCTCTATACTAGGCGAACATTTGGCGAAGCTTGATGTCCCGTCTGAGGTGCTCTACTTTTCCGAATCTTAATCAGGTTGTTCACTCCTCCCCGAGAGCAAAAAAAGGCGGGCTCATGGAAGAGCCCGCCCATGTTCAGGAGCTGATCGATGGTTAGAACAACACCTTCACAGCCAGCTGGATGCTGCGGTTGTCCATCGACGTGCCCGTAACCCGTCCCACCTGGGAGTTGTTGATGTTGCCCTGCGGGTTCGAGAAGATGGGGTGATTGAAGATGTTGTAGGCCTCTGCGCGGAACTGCGCATGCACCCGCTCATAGACCTGGACGTTCTTGATCGCTGAGAAGTCGACGTCGGTGGTACCAGGTCCACGAAGCACGTTACGGGTAACCCAGCCTTGAACGGAAGGGTTGTCGGCTGAGTTGCGGCTGTAGACACCCGTGTAGTTGTTTGTGAACACCGAATCGTCAAACCAGTGGAGAGGCGTTGGGTGGCTCAGATAAGCATCCGCCACCGTCTTGCCCGCGACCAGAAAGGCGCGGCAGCCGATATTCGCTGCAAAGTTGCAGCCGCTGCGTGCAACGTTGAACGGATAACCGCCACGAAGCTGAACAGCCGGCTGGACCGACCAGCCACCGGCCAGCGCATTGGCTGCGCCAGACTGCAGCCACCGCTTACCCTTGCCGAATGGCAGCTCATATCCACCCGAGATAACCGCCTTGTTGCGGTTATCAAAGTTCGAGTACGAGCGGTCGAACGACATCGAGGTCGCGAAGGATGAGTCGTTCGCCGCAGCCTCACCTGAGAAGTTGTCGATATTCTTCGACCACTGATAGCTGGCCAGGTAGTACAAGCCATGGCTCGCACGCTTCTCGACCTTGACCGAACCGCCGTGGAAGTTTGCATCGCCCCTGGTGCTGCTGGTCAGAACGCCCTGGCTGAACGCTGGATACGGCCGGTTGGGGTTGAGTTGCCCAGCGGGGACCGTGCATCCTGTCGCGGCGTACGACGGCACCACAAACGGATACTGGGTGCACTGGTTTTGGTCGTAACGCTTCCAGGATTTGTGGGTTTCACTGCCCGTGTACGCAATCTCCAGGATCATGGAGTGACCCAGATCCTGCTGCACGCTCGCGGTCCACTCTTCCGTGTAAGGACGGGTGTTCTTGGGAAGAATCGAGAACGGTGAGGGCACCTGTGCCACGCCAATAGCCTGCGTTGGATCAGGCCAGAGCTGGTTGACGAAGGTGCTGTTGAACGCCTGCTGGAAGTACAGCGGAGCGGCGTAACGGGTGAACTGCAACTCGTTGGTATTGATGTTGTCGAGGTAGATGCCAAAGCCCGCGCGAACCACGGTGCCCGGACGGGCCTCATATGCCAGACCAACACGTGGCATAAAGCCCTTCTTGTTCGGTTCGATGATCCCAGGACGATACGTCCTGCTCAGATCGTAATAAGGCTTGTACGAGTTTGGAATGTTTGCCGGGATCTTGCTGAAAGTCACCAGCCCCGTGGTCGGATCAAGCGTGCCTTCCAGTCCGTTTTGTTCGACGAACGGACTGTTGTACTCCCATCGCATGCCGAGAGTGACCGTAAGGCCATGGCCGAACTGCCATATATCGTTGAAGAATGCGCCATACGTATTGTCACGATAGTGGCCCAGCGTCGTTCCGGCATTACCGTTGCAGCCAGAAGTGCACATGCCGCGTGCATAGTTCTGGAACTTGTTGTAATAGACCTGGAAGCCTGTGACCGGGTCGGTATAGGTTTTTTCGCCTGCGGGGCAATTGCTCTTGGAGCAGTTATCGAACGTCGCGTTGCCGCGGGAGTTGTTATCGGCAATCTGCCACAGACGGCGGTTCTGATATTGGAAGCCCGTCTTCCAGGTATGTTTGCCGTGCACAATGGAGAGCGAATCGCCGATGCTGATGACGTTCTCCTTACCGCCCTGGTCACCCGCACCATCAGCCACGTTGTTATAACCCGCGATCGTGAAACCGGCGCGACCATTCTGCTGCTTCGACGTGAGTGCCGTAACGTTGGTCAATCCTTCCGCAGCGGCCCACTGGGTCGTGGGATCCTGCAGTACGGCGAGCCCGATGTTGTAGAACTGGTTCCAACCTATGCGCACCTCGTTCACGATATTCGATGAGATGAGGTACGTATTGCCAAGTACAGCATTACGGCCCACCAGCGGATTCGAGAGGCTGCTGCCGGTCACCTGAGGCGTGATCTGTGCGGAATTGAAATCGATATACCGGGCGAAGAAGGAGTTCTTCTGAGAAACAATCCAGTCCCCGCGCAGCGTGTAGCTGTTGTAGTTCTCGGTGAACCTTGCGTTCTGAAGCGCATAGTTGTTTCCGTTATAGCCTGGTACTGCCGAATCGCTTGTCAGCTTAGGATAGGTTGCGGCTAGTACGGATGAGGCCTTATTGGAATTCCAGAAGGCGGGGTTCCAGCCAGCAGGATTCTTAACGCCGACGCATATTGTGGTCGCACTCGGTGTGCAGGTTTGCTTCAGGATAGCTGCGTTGCCCGCCACATTTGGATCAGCCGCAGTGGCGTCGCCACCAAGCTCTGCTTGTGTCGGGAATATGGCAAACGCCGGGTTGGCGCGAGCCGACTTCATCCCCTCGTAGGCGCCAAACATAAACAGTTTGTCCTTGATGATCGGGAAGCCGACCGTGCCTCCATACTGATGACGATAAAAGTCGGGCTTCACAGGACTGCTTGCCACGGTTGTGAAGTAATTGCGAGCGTCGAAGATCGCGTTACGTGCGTACTCATACGCCGTGCCGTGAATCGAGTTCGAGCCCGACTTCGTTACCATCGAGACAACCGCCTGCCCTTGGCCATACTCCGTCGAGAAGGTCGAGCGCAGCAGATTGAACTCCTGGATGGCATCCGTGTTCGGCAAGATCGACATGTTGTTGAAGCGCATCGAGCGGACATACGTGCCGTCCAGCACGTAGTTCGTGGATGAGGCGCGTCCACCGTCTACCGCGATGTAAAGCTGGCGGCTGCTCGTCTGGGTGCCCGTCTGCGCGGGGGTGCCTGTCTGGCCGCTCTGCGGCGGCGAAACGCCCGGGGAAAGAGCTGCAAGCTGAAGCACATTGCGGCCATTCAGAGGAAGGTCGTTGATCTGCTTCTGGTCGATAACCTGTCCAACCGTTGCCTCAGACGTCTGCAACTGCGGAGGCAGCGTGCTGACCTCTACCGTCTCGGTCCTTTCACCGACATTCAAGGTAACGGAACCGTTCGCTGTCTTACCGATTTCAACCGGGAGCGAAGGGATCGTGCTGGTCTTGAATCCCTCTTTCTCAACGCGAACTCGATAGTTCGCCGGAGGGATATTGGGAATCGACCAGTCACCGCTGTCATTCGTGGTAGCCGTACGCTCTGCGCCCGTCGCATTGTTGATCAGGTGAACGATTGCTCCGGGCACACTGGCGCCGGTCGTATCCGTCACCTTTCCAACTGCGTCAGAGCTGGAGCTTGCCTGGCCGTATGCCATCGGCGCAAACACCGCAGTGGCAAAGATGGGCAGAATGCCCAGCGCGAGCGCCAAGCATGTTCCGCGCATCACGCGCTTTCCTTTGCCGAGTAGATTCATGGTTGCTGCAGTGCCTAAATCGGCCTGCCTCTCCCACGTATCGGCCATATTCTTCATCATGGATTGAAGCCTCCAGAATTACCCGCACATCGAGGTGCGGGGCTATGTAGTGGGTTGCACAACTATCCCTTGCCTGTGGAAACTTGGGAGCGTTATGAGACGTCTCATTTTTTCCGGAGCATCCTATCGGCGCGTAAATTCAGATGTCAAGACTTAATTTCGATAGGGATATAGTTCCCACCTGCCGGAACGTTTCCCTATGTGTCGACCGCTCATGCCCCTTGTCCTTTCATACGGATAGCAGGAAGTCACCGGCCGATTTGGTATCCATGCGCCTTCAGGGTACAGTCAGAGAAACCTGAATTTTTGCCTGTTCTGGATTGCTGGATGAACAGCCTTCAGCAAGCCGGACGGAGGGAACAACTGCGTGAAGTATGGATTGATAGCTGCTCTCCTGCTGGTCCCGGGAGCATGGTACGGTGCCAGAGCCCCGTACATCGCTGAAGCTCAGACGAAGGCCGCAGGCCCAGTTCATCGCCCACAAGCTTACCCGGACCGCCCTAAGGCTCCCGCTGATATGATCGCGCGCGGCAAAGCCACCTACGGAGTCAGTTGCGGATTCTGTCATGGCTCCGACGCTCGCGGCGGAGAGGTCGGTCCAAATCTGCTCCGCTCCAGTGTTGTCCTCCAGGACCAGAATGGCGAACTGATCGCCCCAATCGTGCACGGCGCCCGCGTCGATAAAGGCATGCCGCGAATCGAGATCTCCGACGATCAGATTAAGGACATCGCCGCGTGGCTCCACAGCATTCACATCGCCAGCCGAACCGATCCCAACGAGAACAACATCGATATCGTCCGCGGCAACGCGAAGGCAGGCGAGGCTGACTTCCAGAAGACTTGTGCATCCTGCCATTCCGTGACCGGAGACCTGAAGGGCTTCGCAGCAAAAATGCCTACTCCCAAGGTCCTGCAACAGACCTGGCTTCTGCCGGATGGCGGCGCTGGCCCCAACGGTGTTCCCCGGGTTCGTATCAAGGATCTTCACGTCCCTCCGATCACCGCAACCATTACCACGCCGATGGGAGAGAAGGTGGAGGGGGTGCTGACGCGTATCGACGACTTTTACGTCGGCGTCAGGATGGCCGATGGAACCGACCGCGGCTTCACTCGCGTTGGTGACGTGCCCAGGATCGAGATTCACGACCCTCTCGCTTCACATCGAGAGCTTCTGCATAAGTACACCGATAAAGAAATTCACGACATCACTGCATACCTGGTGAGCCTGAAATGAAGAAATTGTTGTTCTGTCTGCTGACTGCATCGCTCGCATTCGTTGCAGTTCCAGCATCAAGCCAAAGCCTCGATCCCAACGAGATCCTCAAGCCACATCCTGACATGTGGCCTACATACTCGGGCGACTACTCGGGCCGCAGATATAGTTCGCTGGACGCCATCAACCAGTCCACGGTGAAGAACCTCTCGCTGGCCTGGGTATCGCGGCTGCACACCGGCGGGCAGAGCCTGCCAACGGAACCGCCGACGATCGTCGCCGGCGAAGGCACGGCGCAGTTCGACACCCCGGCAAGCATCAAAGGCTCCATCCTCCAGGTCGATGGGGTTTTATACGTCTCAACGCCCGACAACGCATGGGCGCTCGACGCGCGTGATGGCCACCTGCTCTGGCACTACTACTGGAAGACCAAGGGCGGCACGCACATCGGAAATCGCGGCATGGCCATGTGGAAGAACTGGGTCTACATGGAGACACCCGATAACTACCTGATCTGCCTCGACGCCAGAACAGGCAAGGAGAAGTGGCACAAGGAGATTGCCAGCTTTGACGAGCAGTACTTCTCCACCATGGCGCCGATTGTCGTAGGCAATCATCTTTTAGTCGGAACTGGAGACGACCTCGACGAGCCCGGCTTCCTGCAGTCCTATGATCCCGAAACCGGCGACGTACAGTGGAAGTTCTACACCGTGCCGATGAAGAAGGGAGATCCTGGCCTCGATACATGGCTCAATCTTGACGCCGCATCGCACGGCGGCGGCAACGTCTGGGTGCCCGGCTCCTACGATCCTGAGACTCACCTCTACATCTTCGGCACCGGCAATCCCAGTGCAGCGTATACCGCGCAGAAACGCGGCCCGGGTGCGAACCTTTACACCTGCTCCATCATCGCGCTCAACGTCGATACCGGGAAGATGGTCTGGTACTACCAGAATTCTCCCCACGACACGCACGACTACGATTCCGCGCAGACACCCATCCTCATCGACGGCATGTTCAACGGCAAGATGCGGAAGCTCGTTCTCAACGCCGCACGCAACGGCTACTACTTCACCCTCGACCGCCTAACCGGCGAGCACCTCGTCACCGGCAAGATGTCGAAGACCGTCAACTGGGCCAAGGACACCTACGACAAGAACGGAGCTCCCGTCCGCATCCCTGAGAAGGACTTCGACCTCGCCGGCGCGCTCGTCTCCCCGGCCAATCAGGGAATCACCAACTGGATGCCCCCTGCCTACAGTCCCGACACCGGCCTGATGTACGTCCAGACTACCGACACCTACGCGATGTACTACCTCACTACCATCGATCCCCGCGGGTCCATGGGACTCGGCGGCAAGGACGAGCAGAGCCTCGGCAGCATGGGCAGCTACATCACCGCCATCGATTACCAGACCGGCAAGGTCGCCTGGCAGCACCGCTATTCCGGAATCGCAAACTACGGTGTGCAGCCCGGCCTGCTGACTACGGCCGGCAAGCTACTGTTTACCGGAGACCCCGGCGGTAACCTCGTGGCCTACGACGTCGCCAACGGCAATCCGCTCTGGCATGCGCGCATCGGAGCGACCAATGCTCCGGAGACCTACATGCTCGACGGACACCAATACATCCTCGCGGGTGCCGGCGATTCCGTCTACGCATTCCGCCTCAACTAGCCACAAAATGGATACACTCATCCGGAGGAGGAGCGACTGCGCTTCCCTCCTCCGAATTCGCCAGACGCCCCGAAAGAAGGAAGACCGATGAAGCTGCAGATGAGATTCCGGCTTAGCACCATGATGTTTCTCGAATACTTCATCTGGGGCGCGTGGTACGTCACTCTGGGCACGTGGCTCGCAACCGGGCTGCACTTTAGCG
>DASTSJ010000240.1:0-10570 GCA_035760765.1 Edaphobacter sp.
GGCAAGTGACCAACATCACCGGCAACCCAAGGCAGGGTCAGGTCGGCGCGCGGTTCTCGTGGTAAACGCCGCTATTGGTCAGCCGTAAGAGAAAGAGAGAGAGAAGATGAAGATAATTTCCCCATGCATCATTCTGCTTGCCACGATGGCAGCGATAAGCGGCGCAGGATGTTCCGCGACATCGGCCGGCAGCGCAGCATCCTCACTCGCGCAGGCGACGCTCGCGAGTAACACACGAGCAATCGCTGCACCGTACAACCAACCATCAACCACGACGACCACGCGCTCGTTCTATGTAGACTGCACTCAGGCATCCGCAGGCGACGGGACTGAAACCTCCCCGTGGAACAACCTGGGCGCTGCCAACGCAAACGTCTACCAGCCAGGCGACACCATCTATTTCAAGCGCGGAACCACGTGCCTGGGAATGTTCAGTCCTACTGGCTCAGGCACCGCCACCGCGCCGATTACGGTAACAGCGTATGGAGGAGGAGAGCTTCCAGTAATTGACGGGGGCACGGCCAACAATGCCGCGATGTATCTCACGAATCAGTCCTACTGGACGATTGAAGACCTGGCTCTCCGCGGAGGTATGAACTGGGGCCTGGTAGCGAAGGCGCTGAATAACGTCAACGTTTATGGGCTGACCATTCAGAACGTAGTCGCCTCGGGAGTCACTTCCGTTGCAAAGCAACGTGCGCTTACGGGAGAGATTGGATTGCTGGCCGACGGAGCAGATAACGCCACCATCAACGACGTGAATATCTCCAACGTCTCTGTAGGCGACACGAAGGCCGGAGAAGGAATTTTTATCAAGGCCGGTCCGCATGGCGTTTACTACGGAGCCAAGGGGCAGAACATCTCCGTCACGAATTCCAAAGTATCGAATGTCTACGGCGATGGTCTGCTGGTGACCGATGCACAGAACGTAACCATCAGCCATAACATCGTCACGCAATCCGGGGAGTGCCCCGACTGCACCGGCAGTACACCGGGAGCTCTCTGGGTATGGAACAGCGTCAACGTGGAGATCTCCTGGAACGAGTCCTACGCGAACACTAGTTGGGCAGGTGATGGCGGAGGCATCGACATCGACTACCTCAATCGCAACGTGACCGTGGAACAAAATTATATTCACGATAACAAGGGCTATTGCGTCTCGGTATTCGGCGCCGGCAAGCAGGTCACCTACAGATCTATCGTCCGCTTCAATGTCTGCTCCAACAACGCCGCCATGCCCAGCACAACGCAGAAAGGCGACTTCCTGGTAACGACGTGGGATGGCGGATCGCTCAACGGAGTGCAAATCTACAACAATACGTCCTACTGGACTGCACAGCAGGCGAACGATTACGAGTTGACGGCCGGCGCTGCGAAGTTCTCAGGCACACTCAGGAACTTCTTCGCGAACAACATGATCTACACGCCACTTCAGCATCCTTACCTCATCAACGCTCCGGCTGCAGTGACAGCGGATCATAACCTCTACTATTCCCCCGTTGCGACGGACTACACCTTCCTCTACAAGGGAACAGTGTGGAACAGCTTCGCCGACTATCAGAATGGCAGCGGACAGGACGCACACTCGGTTCTGGCAGACCCGTTACTCGGAGACCCCGCCTACGACGTAGACCACGTCTGGCCAAAGGATCAATTGAGACCACAGCATGGTTCGCCCGCCATCGGTGTGGGCGCAGATGTGTGCGCGGGCTACAGCCCGAATGTGTGCTCGATGGGAACAGTCGACTTCTTTGACAAGCCCTTGTCAACATCGAGCTTATGGATTGGCGCTATTCAGGAGAAGTACGACCAGCAAAGCGCCAATGGAGCAGCGCACTCCAACTGAAAATGCAGGAAACCTTTTCCCAGGTGTTGTGAACACGGAACCGGTTGGAGTTCGAAGATCGTTGATCCTCGACTCCAACCGGATCTTTGTCTGCGGGTCCCCTGTTCTGCTCGGTGAGGCGACTCTCTGCTTCGGTAAGGCTTAGTGTCCTGCGCGGCCCTGGAGCCGCTCGATCATCCACGCTGCAAAGTCAATCCGGCGCACAGCGCCGTTGCGACCCCGCACATCGTAGCCCTTCGACTTAAGCTCCTGCCAGGAGAGCTCTCCCGAACCTGTAAGCTCTGAGCGGCCCAATGCGTGGCCCGCCTCTACCGCAGTCACCGTTTTGTCATCGTCGGCATGCAGCGTTGCATCATCGACCTTCCACCAGCCTTGCGCTCCGCCCATCTGCATCGCAGCAAACGCAGGCGACCCGACGGGAACATCGTCATACCAGAACACCGGATGGCCCTTGCGGACAAGCTCCATCTGCAGACTGCGAAGCTGGCCTGCGTCGTGGTCGAGTTTGGCAGGAGTCGTCTTGTGATCGAGCGACCACGCCATCGCCGCCCCGATCGCTTCACCTGCAGCCCACTCCGTCGGATGAAGTCTGTAAGCGCCATTCGTGATGTGTGTCGTGCCGATCGCTTTACCCGCTGCGAGCAGATTGTCCGCGTCGCGATCGATCAGCGCGCCCAGTGGAATCTCATACGGCTTCGACTGCGAGGTGAAGTCCTGGTGATCGCAACTGTGAATATCGATGGGATACCACCCGATGCCGACCGTGTCGGGATAATGGATTGCACGCGCTCCATGCTGGAAGTCGACCGCCAGGTCCTCCTCCACGATGGTCCGCAGCGGCACAATGCGGCGCGATTCACGAATGTAAGGATGCTGCGACAGTCCATCCTCGCTACCCATTGCCTTCGGAAGCACGGTCAGCTCCGGATACCCCACTCGGTTGTGATCGTCGCGGGGAACACTGTGGCGAATCCACCATGCAAAGCCGAGCGAGGCCCGCTTTGCGTCCTGCAGGGCCTTGGCCTCCAGCGCGGGATCGTTGCTCAACAGGTCCGCGTCGCAGTGATCGTTGCTGTTCCAGT
Organism: Edaphobacter sp.; assembly: GCA_035760765.1. Taxonomy (GTDB): domain Bacteria; phylum Acidobacteriota; class Terriglobia; order Terriglobales; family Acidobacteriaceae; genus Edaphobacter. Next base: position 2,929 of record DASTSJ010000240.1, read on the forward strand.
TGATCATGCTGTGATCGTTCGGGAAGGACTTCGGATCGAACTTCTCTGCATCGATCGAACGGCGATAGACCCAGAACGAGCCTGGAAAGCCGGGCTTCGCCTCGAAGAAACCGTAGGTCTTCAAAAGCCCATGTCCGTAGTCCACCGTTAGGGTGTAGTGGCGCAGGAAACTCTCATACGCAGGCGGCTTGGGCTCACTTGCATCCTGTGCGGTCGCATGACGCTCCAGGATGAACGGATAGGTAAAGCTCTGGCTAGCACGCGGGTTTGCCTTCAGAGGAGCGTTCCTCTCGTGCGTCTCCGCCTGCGACTCCGAACCGATGCGATACGGCAGACCGCTCAGCGGAAGCAGATCGCCCAGCTCGCTTGCCTCCACAAAGAACGTGCCCTTCAGCCGGAACCACGCCGAATGCCCAAAGTCATAAACGTCGACGCTGCGGATTGTCCGTCCCTTTCGATCTACTCTGACCGGCACCGTGTGCAGCCACAAGCGCAGAACGCCGCTGTCCTCATACGGCTTCAACATCGACGCAAGAATCTCTTCCGCAGGCTGCGGCTCAAAGCAGAGCCGTCCCACCCAGCAACCGCCGGGGTTCGACATATCTCCCTGAATCGCCTGCTCGACTGTCTCCTCGCGGTTGCGCCGAAACCCTGCATAGTAGCGGCGAATCCTGTTGCTCAGGTCCAGGTAGCTCGCCGTCCCGCCGGTTGTGTTGATCCATTTGTTGTCGTCGAAAGCCGAGACTCCCTGCGAGGTCGCCTGTCCACCGACCCACATCGTAGGCTCCGTCATGCAGACGCTATAGTGGTTCTCCGCCGTCGCAAGCGCCGCGCTGACCCCTCCCATGCCGGCGCCGATGATGACCACATCGCAGTTCACATCGTGCACAGCACCCATGACCGGCGACACAAGCGCCTGCGAGGAGTCGCCCTCCGCCGAGACCTTCATCACATCGAGTAGCCGCTGCTGTGACTCACTCTTCTGGGCCCACACCGGTGCGACAGTCGCCGCCATCACAGCGCACGCAAGCATTCCGTTCAACGTTGTCCGCATCACCCTCAGGCTCTCTCCTGTTGCGCTTCAGCGCTGTTCCACCGCAGGTATCGTCAATACGGCACGATATCGGTCGCCGCGATAAAGCGAGTGCGCTACCTCCATCGGCTGCCCATCCACATCCAGCAGCGTGCGCGAGACCTCCAGCAGGCTTGACCGCGGCGCAATCCGCAGCAGTCGCGACTCTTCTGCAGTGGCCTGGCGAGCACCGATCGTCTCCCGCGAAGATCCGATCCGCACGCCATAGCGATCGCGCAGCGTCTCGTACAGCGAGTGCTTCCCGAAGTCAATCTCTTCCACGCCAGGAAACCGGCTGCGGGGAATCCAGACCTCCTCAATCGCAATCGGCTCATCGTCAGCAAGCCGAAGCCGCTGCAGGCGCAGCACCTCATCGTGCACAGAAAGCTCAAGCGACTCTGCAATCGACCCCTCCGCCGGAATCACCGCCGAAGCCAATACGCGTGTACTCGCCTTCATTCCCAGCAGACGTATCTGCGCCGAAAAGCCGAGCAGATGCGTGATCTCCTTTTCAACCTTCGGTGGCGACACAAATGTCCCCCGGCCGCGCTCCCTGTAGGTCAAACCCTCGTTCGTCAGCCCCTGCAGCGCATGACGCGCCGTCATCCGACTGATGCTAAAGATGCGCGACAGCTCTGCCTCTCCCGGCAACGAATCGTTAACGCCGATCTCACCGGTGCGGATCAGTTCCTTCAAGCGCGACTGGATCTGCGCATAGAGCGGCTCGAAGCTCTTTTTATCCAGAGGACGCAATAGTCCCGGCGGCAGACCTGCAAGACCGGCGTGGCTCGCCCCCTTCTCCGTTACTTCAACCTTCGATGCGTGGACCTCCGCTGTTCCCTTCAAAGCACTCCCTCGTACGTTCATTGGTTCGCCCTACTCAAAACAGAGATAGCGATGACCAGCACTCCGATCCCGGAGAACATCAGCCGCATTGCACTGCGAGATACACCCTTCCACTCTCCCAGCAGCAGACCGACCACATTTGCTACCAGCAGACCGGTCGCCAGACTCAGCGGCCAGCCGATCGACGGGCCCAGCGCCCCCAGCTTCGGAGTTGCAACACCGTACACAAAGATACTGCCTCCCCACAACGCAGCCATGATTAATCCGAAACCATAGAGCCGCGTCTTCCCCGGCAGTACGAACTTCCGGGCTGTGCGGTTCTTCACCAGCAGAAAGAGGCAGAACCCAAGGTTCGAGACCGCTCCTCCACCCAACATAAGAATCCAGATCAGGTTGGTGCTTGCAAACTCGCTCAAGCCATTCGCCTGGCCGAACGTTGCGATAGGCTGCGAAAGCGCAAACCCTACATTGAACACGGCCGACAGAAGGCCCGAGCCGGTAACCAGCAGCAACGCAACAGCGAGCGGCCTCGCCTTGCCCACCAGGTCGCCTCTCTGCTGCTGCTTGCTGGCGGCCGCCGCACGCTCCCGCAGTAAACCCGCCCTGCCGCACAGCGCAATGCCGCAGATCTCAATCGCCACACCCAGCAGAACCATCTTGCCCGACCGCTCGTGAAGCTTTCCCGGTGTCAGCAGCAGCATCGGCAGCAACGCTCCCAGCGCCGAGCTGATGGCAAGAACGAAGGTATTAGCCAGCGCAATTCCGATCGCGCTGACGCTCTGCCCGAACATGATCGCCCCGAATCCCCAGGCAAAACCCGTAACCAGCGCGATCACCACCGCCCGTCCCGGTGCATCCAGCAGCAGCCGGTAACTCTCCGGTGCGGTGATTCCCACAAGAACCGCTGGCAAAAGCAGGCACGCACCAGCTATAAAGACAGTCCAGACGTTCTCCCACGACCAGCGCCCCAGAAAGCGCATCGGCAACGTGAAGAGACCGTTCATGACTCCTGAAATGACGGCCAGCAGGGCCCCTGCGATCAGCACATCGTGCATGCCATCCCCCGGTCTTTGCGTGGCAGCCGATCCGAAGAGCACAATTCTTCCCGAAGAGCCGACTACGCTAGTAGACTATACAACCATACGTATCGCCGTAGAGTACCATCTTTCAGACTCCAGAGACTCCAGGAACTCGTCCAGCCCATGAACCCCGTCCTGCAATCGATCTACCGCAAGCTCATCGTCTCCTGCCAGGCTGCTCCCAACGACCCCATGGAGGACACCGAGACGCTGCGCCGCGTCGCCCGCTCCGCAGTGATGGGCGGCGCCAGCGGTATCAGGCTCAACAGCCCCGAGGACGTCCGCGCCGTCCGGCTCGATACCAAGCTGCCCATCATCGCCATTCAGAAGAGCTACGAAGGCGGCCAGCTCCGCATCACGCCCGACTTCGCCGCCGCCAAGGCGCTCGCCGAAGCCGGAGCCGACATCATCGCGCTCGACTGCACCGATCGCGTGCATCTCTATGGCGAGCCCTGGCGCGAGATTGTCCGCCGCATCCATGAGGAGCTGGGCCTGCTCGTGATGGCCGATATCGCTACCCTGCACGATGGCATCCTCGCTGCCGAAGGCGGAGCCGACATCGTCGCCCCCACCCTTCACGGCTACACCGAGGAGACCAAGGCCACCTTCGGCTTCCATCCTGAACTCGTCACCGCACTCGCACGCGAGACCGGCAAGCCAGTGATTGCCGAGGGCAACGTCTCCACGCCTGCCCTCGCCCGGATCGCCCTCGAAGCTGGTGCATGGTCCGTCGTAGTCGGCTCCGCGATCACGCGACCGGGCAGCATCACCGCCACCTTCGTTGAAGCCATCCGGCCTCTCTCCGAGCCGACGCCGAAGACGTCGCGATACGTCATCGGCATCGACATCGGGGGCACCGCCATCAAGTCAGCCGTAGTCGCAGAAGACGGCACCGTGCAGCTTCCCCAGCAGGTCCCCACGCAGGCATCTGAGGGCCGCGAGACCATCGCCGCCGGACTAAGCACGGCCCTCACCCGAACTCTGAAGGCAGCCGACGAAGCCAATCTCGCCATCGCAGGCATTGGCGTAGCCAGCGCAGGAGCGATCGACTCCGCCAACGGCACGGTCTTCGCTGCGACAGAAAATCTACCCGGCTGGGCTGGCTTCCACCTCCGGCAATACCTTCAGGGCTTCACTGAGCTCCCCATCTTCGTCGAAAACGATGCCCAGGCCGCCGCGCTCGCTGAGCTTCGCTTCGGAGCCGCCAAGGGACTGTCGAACTTCGTCGCCCTCACCATCGGGACTGGAATCGGCGGCGGGATCGTCATCGATGGCCGTCTGGTCCGTGGCATGCATGGCTTCGCCGGGACGCTCGGCCACCAGACCATCCGCTTCGACGGCAAGCCGTGCAACTGCGGCCGCCGCGGCTGCCTGGAAGCCTACGTCTCCACCGCCGCTCTCATCGACGAGTACCGGCAGCTCGAACCTGCTGCACCCATCGATCAGCCCGCCGCCACCGCCGCCCGCCTCATCGCAGAGCGCTCCATCGCCGGCGACGCCAAGGCACGCCGCGCCTACAGCCAGCTTGCCGGGTATCTCGCCGAAGGTGTCGCGAACATCTGCAATGTTCTCGATCCCGAAGCGATCATCCTCTCGGGCGGCCTCATTGAGGGCCAGCCCGACTTCCTGCGCGAGGTGGCCGAGCGCAGCGCGGCCCTGCTCCACTTCGGGGCAAAGCGTCCGCCGCGCCTCATCGCATCTGCCGCAGGTCTCTACTCTGGCGTTCAGGGAGCAGCAGCAACCGTCTTCGACCAGATAAAAAGCTAGTTTCGCGTCTTCTTCCCGTGGCACGTCCTTGAGGTGCCCTTTTCAATCCGTCATCCTGAACGAAGTGAAGGATCCCTGTATTTTGCCGGTGGCGCCTATAGCGTTCCCGGTGGAATATAGAGATCCTTCGCGTTGCTCAGGATGACGACTTGCAAGCCTTAATGCGAAATTCCTTTCGCCATAAGCGCCTTGATAAACACCCCACCCACAACCGACCGCGCCTGAAAGCCCATCTGCTTTCCGCTGATGGTGTCGTACCAGTCCGTCGTGGGAACCCGCGAAGGCGTCTCATCCGCCCACACGACCAGCCGATGAATCAGGTCCTGGTACTGCTCCGGAGTGCTCGCCAGGCTCGCCGTCCAGACCTCCCAGTCCAGCTTCGTGATCGTCTTACGATTGTCGAGCGGCAGACCGTACTTCTCCATGTGCTTGCTATAGAACGCCCACTCGGTCTGCATCACGCGCTTGGGGAATAGGTGCAGCCCCAGCAGGTCATCCCACACCAGGTTGTACTTCTGGCTCCACGTTCCAGGCTGATCGAACGCCAGCTTGTAGTGGTCGCCGTCGAGCGCCATCTTCTCCCACTGCGCCGGCATCGGCTTTACAGCGGCAGCATACTTGTCCGCCAGCTTCGTGTCGCCCACCCCGCGAGCAATATCGACAAACGCCCCCAGCGCCTCAATCGCCTTGATTGAGAGATTGGTATTGTGCGCCAGGTGCCCGGCGAAGTCGTCCGTGCTGAGCTGATTCTCCGGATCCATCCCCTTCTTCTCGAGATAGTCGGCCCACTGCGTCAGCTGGGGCATAAAGCGCTTCGCAAAGTCCCAGTTTCCTTCGCTGCGCTCCATCGCGGCCACCATGATGATCAGGTTTCCGCTCTCTTCCACCGGCATCTGGTCTTCTTCGTTCTCTTCGCCGCCGCCGTAGACCTGACCATTCGCCAGCGGATATGTCCCCAGGTCATGCGGCGCAAACGGGAACCGCCAGCGCGGCAACGCCGAATACCGCATCACCGGCTCCAACTGCGCCTCCAGCAGCTTGGGGTTGAACAGCAGGAAGAACGGCGATGACGGATAGGTTACGTCAACCGTATCGATGCATCCGTTGCTGTCGTTCTCCTTGGAGAAGAACATCGGCGTGCCGTCGATATCGGCCACCAGCTTGTGCGCCGCTATCGTCTGGCGAAACAGCAGCGACGTCAGGTACTTGTAGTCCGCGCCGCCGGCCTTCTCCATCGTGGCCATCGTCTCGTCGTCGAACTTCGTGCCGCGCTGCTCGATCTGCGCATACTCCTTCTCGGCCGTTGTGAGCAGCGTACCCTCGCTCATGCCATTGCGCTGCCAGTAAGGGCGCAGCCTGCGCCCCATGTACTCGATCGCGTACGTTTGCGTGTACGCGACCTCCACATGCCCCTCTACCGCTGTGCTTCCCACGGTTCCCAGCGGCAGCTTCGCCGAAAGATGCGCCGCTCGTCCGCGCCGCATCGCGGGCAGCGGCATCGACGAATCATCCACCTCCGGCAAATTTCCCGAGCTCACAAACTTCGGAATCCCGTCGAACGCCATCGAGGTCGAAGCCTTCGCCGCATCCGGAACCGCCAGATGAAAGTATCCCCAGTCGACCCGCACCCGGTCTCCCGACTGGTGCAGGTAATCCTGATCCCGCGTGCCTACATTCAGCACCGTTAGACCCGCAGCCCGCGTCCGCGACCACGTCACCGGCTGGCTCGGCTGATCGACCGCAATTAGAGGATCGACATCCAGCAGCAGGTCCGCCTGGTGCTCCTTTCCATCGACCGACTTCACGCTCCAGCTCACATACGTCACCGGGCGAGACATCACATCCATATCCTTCGGCAGCAGCGGACTGAAGAACGTCACCGCCAGCTCCAGCCCCGCAGCCTTAAAATGATACCGCGTATGCAGCGGCGTCAGCTCGATCGAAGTCTGCTCCATCGCGTCGACCGCAGGCATCCCGAAGTACCGCGGCATCGCTCCCATCCAGCGATAGGTCTTGCCGTCGATCCGAATCAGCCCCACGATCGGCTGCGCCACCTCCGTCCAGTGCTTCACCGGAACATCCGTCAGCTTGTTCCCCATCGACCACAGGCTGAAGAACGGGTCATGGGCAATCAGCGGTACAGCAGGTGGACGGTGCTGCTGCTGTGCCACTCCAGAAACACACATCGCCGCAAGCGCCGCGCAGGCTACGAGTCTCATTCGCATCAATTCAGTTCCTCTGTATTGAAAGGTTGGTCTACCAGGCAGTGTGCCGCACCGGCAGTGGATCGGTCGTCTCAATCATGCGCCCCACAAGGGTATGCATCATCATCTCCTGCGCGTCTCGCGCATGCGGGTCGCCCCACAGATTATTGAACTCGCCCGGATCCTTCTCGAGATCATAAAGCTCCCCTGTCCTCGGCTTGTCGCAGTAGTTCAGCTTCCACTTGTTCGTTCGAACGCTGGTCAGCATCGGAGGAATCTCATACGTCGCATTTGCGTCGAAGTACTCCATGTACACGTTGTCGCGATGCTCCGTCGTCTGCCCGGTCAGCAGCGGCATCAGCGATCGGCCCTGCACTCCCGCGGAAACCGGTATTCCCGCGGCCTCCAGCAGCGTTGGAGCCAAATCCACTAGCTCCACCAGAGCATCCACCTTCAGGCCCTTCTTAAATCTTCCCGGCCAGCGAATCATCAGCGGCACCCGCGACAGGCAGTCATAGAAGTACGGCCCCTTCAGGTACATCCCGTGGTCGCCCAGAAGCTCGCCGTGGTCGCTCATGAAGACGATCAGGGTGTCCTCGCGCTGGCCCGTCGCCTCCAGGGCGTCGAGCATCCGTCCGACTGCCAGGTCGATCAGGTCGCACATCGCCCAGTAG
>DASTSJ010000241.1:0-5176 GCA_035760765.1 Edaphobacter sp.
AGGGCGGCCCGAACCTTCCGCACCATCCTGTCGCGCCCTGAGGCTCGCGTACTCGATCTCTGCTGCGGCACCGGCGATATGACGATGGCGCTCTTGAAGTATCGTCCGCGCAACGTTGGTGAAGCGCCTGTCGTAGCACTCGACTTCTCGCACGAGATGCTCGAACGCGGCAAACAGAAGTTCGCAGGACACAACGTTGTTCCGATTGAAGCGGATGCGCTTCACCTGCCTATCGCTGACAACACGCTTTCTCTGGTGACCTCCGCCTTCGGCTTCCGCAATCTTGCAAACTATGAAGATGGTCTGGCGGAGTTGTACCGCGTACTGCACTCCGGGGGCGAGATCGGGATTCTGGACTGCAATCAGCCGGAAGGCGTCGTAGGCGCCATCTACGATCTCTACTTCAAACGCATCCTTCCCAGAATCGGTGCCCTGCTTTCCAATGCAGATGCCTATCGCTACCTTCCCGCATCTGTGGAGCGCTTTCCTCGCCCGAAGCGCATGCTGGAGATGATTCGCGCTGCGGGATTTCGCGATGCCACATGGACGGGGTACACGTTCGGTACGGCAGGCCTGTACCGTGCCGTCAAGCCCTGATGCGCTCCATGTGCCGGCGCGGTAGCATTGAGTGTCAATGAACCAACCCACCCCATCTCCCCGGGCGCGTGTGACCAACAAGGAAAAGCGCTCTGCCGCTCTGGTGTCGCTGCTGGCCGCTATTGGGATCACCTCGCTTAAATTCTTGACCGGGCTGATGACGGGCTCGCTCGGCATGCTCTCTGAAGCTGCCCACTCCACCGTGGATATGGTCGCCGCAGGCATTACCCTGCTCTCCGTGCGCGTCTCTGACCGTCCAGCGGATGAGACCCACCACTACGGTCATGGCAAGATCGAGAGCCTCTCTGCCTTTACAGAAGTAGTCATTATGCTTGGCTCCTGCGTCTGGATCGTCACCGAGGCGATCAGCCGCATCACCTCGCGCGAACACCTTTCGCTGCGCCCCTCCATCTGGCCTTTTTTTGTGCTGCTGCTATCGATTGCAGTCGACTTCTCCCGTTCGCGCCACCTGCACCATGTTGCCCAGCAGTCCTCCAGCCAGGCCCTTGAGGCTGATGCCATTCACTTCAGCACTGACATCTGGTCCTCGCTCGCAGTCCTTATCGGCCTGATCGCATCCTTTATCGGAGCGCATTTCGGAATTCCGGCTCTGCAGATGGCAGATCCTGTCGCTGCGCTTATTGTTTCGGCCATCATCCTTCGTGTCACCTGGGCGCTCGGGGGGAGGACCGTCGATGCCCTGCTCGATGCCACACCGACGGAATCGCGTGCTGCCATTCGTGAGCTTAGGCGCGAGCTTGGCGCCATGCCAGGCGTGCTTGACGTCAGGCGTCTGCGCACACGCCGGTCGGGCGCGGAGTACTTCGTCGATCTGACGCTCGGCCTTTCGCGCAATCTCACCTTTCAGAAGACCGAACAGATCACCCGCGCGGCCACACTCGCCGTCGAACGGCAGCTTCCAGGCGCCGATGTCGTCATCCACACCGTCCCTATGGCAACGGGGGCTGAGAGCGTACACGACCGCATCCGCGCCGTGGCGGCCCGGCTGAACCTGACCATCCACGACGTCTCGGTCCAGCGATACGGGCAGCAACTTCAGGTGGAACAACACCTCGAAGTCGATGAGACGATGCCGCTGCAGCAGGCGCACGATCTAGCCACCAGTCTCGAAGCCGAGATTCAGCGCGAGATTCCGGAGGTAGCCTCCATCCTGACGCACATCGAGAGCGAACCTGCCACCATCGAGCAGCCGCAGTCGCAGGAACGCGATCGGGATCTCGAACGCCGTCTGCGTCATGCCGCTGCTGCCTTCCCTGAGATTCTGGACATCCATGACGTCATCGTCACCCGCATGGGTGCCCACCTGCAGGTCAACTGCCACTGCACCATGCCGGATGCCCTGCCGATGTCGAAGGTGCACTCCGTCATCACATCTCTCGAGGGTGCCTTTAAACTGGAGGTACCCGAGGTGGACCGCTTGCTGATCCATCCCGAACCGGCAACGGATAATCGACGATGAATGCTGTGCGTGTGCGCTTTGTGGGCTGGGCCCCGGTCAGGCGCTTCTTCAATATTGTCCTTGGCGCGATGGCCATGATCGCCGTGGCCCTTGTGTCGGCTTTTCTCTCAATGAGACTCGCCATCCACGGACATGAGGTCAAGGTTCCACAGCTGACCAACATGACGATCGCGGAGGCCAGCCGCCAAACCAGCGCCCTCGGGCTAAGACTGCAACTGGAGAATCGCTTTTATTCGCCCAGTGTTCCAGCCGGTAAGGTGCTTGCGCAATATCCCGTCGCTGGGGCAACCGTTCGGCGGCAGTGGCCTGTCCGCGTGACCGAAAGCCTCGGCACGCAACGCGTCTCCATTCCAAACCTGATGGGAGAGGGCGAACGAGCTGCATCCATCAACCTGCGCCGACTGGGTCTGGAACTTGGCACGGTCGGACACGTATCGTTACCCGGAACTGCAGGAGTTGTCATCGCGCAGGCTCCAGCCGCCGGTGCTAAGGGTGTGGAGCGGCCTAACGTAAGCATTCTGATCAACGATGGCCCGGATGAGTCCTCGCAGAGTTACGTCATGCCATCCCTAGTGGGATATACGCTTTCCGGGGCGTATGCGCGCGCCGCGGCTGCTGGTCTGCGCATCGTAAGCGCCGAAGACATCACACCAAATGCGCCCATGCCGCCAACGGGCGTCTCGCAGGCACCTTCAACGCCGGGACCTGCGATCTCGACAGGACTTATGCCGGGCGTCGTCGTAGCCCAGGCCCCGCTCGCAGGACATCGCGTGAGCCGCGGAGACACCGTGCAGCTTTCATTGGTTCACTGAGCTGTCACTCAACTGGAGGCGCGCTCGATCAGAGCCGCGAAGAAGCCGTCTCCCGGATGGATCCCGGGTAGCGTGCGCAGATACTCCCCTCGTATCGCTCCCTGAAGCTGGCCGGTGAGAAGCCCCTGCTCGCGCAACTCGCGCACCAGCGGCTCGACAGAGACGAGGCGAAATGCCTCGGCAAACTCTTTCTCACCCAGCACTGCCTCCACAACTCGTTCACACTCCTCCGGCTCCAGCGAACACGTCGAATACAGCAACCGTCCTCCCGGAGCCAGATGCGTCAGCGCAGCGCTCAGAATCTGCCGCTGTTTTCTCGCGTGACGTGAAAGATCCGGAGGTGTCAGGCGGAGCCGTATCTCCGGATTTCTGGCGAGCGTTCCCGTTCCGCTGCAGGGTACATCTGCCAGGATCAGATCGAAGCTGCCCAGCGATTCCGGCGGCGCGGTCGCATCAGCCACCTCTGTCCGCATCGCTGCAGCATAGGGATAGGCCGCAATGCGAGCCTGCATCGCTGCCAGGCGGCGCGCACTCACATCGGTCGCAACAATCTTCGCTACCGGCAATCGCTTCGCCAGGATCAACGACTTACCTCCTGGTGCCGCGCACGTATCCCACACACGAGTGCATTGTGGCGCAGCAGCGGCCGCAAGCTCTGCAACGAGTCGGGAGCCATCGTCCATACGTGGCATATCAGGCAACGACGAGTCTGCAAACAGCTCAGGTGCAGCTGGCTCGCTCTGCCCCGCCACGCAGATCCTGAGAGTCGAGTCGCGACCGTAATTCGCTTGCCAGCGCTCCACCAGCCATTGGGGATGAGACAAGCGTTCCGCGAGCCCAGCAGTGCTCTCGTAGATCGGAACGCCCGGAGCCTTCTGCGCCATCACTTTACGCAGAATTGCATTCACCATGCCGGTTGCATGAGGGTTTCCGGAGGCGCGCGCCAGTTCAACACTCTCGTTGATGGCGGCATGCGGAGGAATCCTGTCCAGATGAAGCAGTTGGTATGCTCCCAGACGCAACGCAATGGCGACAGGCTCTGCGAGTCGCTGATCCGGCCGCTGCAGCAAAGGGCGTATCCGAGCGTCCAGGGCGATCTGCCAGCGAAGTGTGCCGAGTACCAGTGTCGTCGCAAGGTTCCTGTCTTCAGGGGAGAGTCCCGCCGTATGCGAAGAATGCAGGAGGTCGTCGCTGTTCCCCTTGCCCGCTGCGACGAGCGACAGTATCTCGAACGCGGCTGCACGAGAGTCGGAGATCGGTTTAATGTGATTCGGGGTTTTGGACAATTGGGAACGTCTCTTATTCAAGAATATCCCCTGGCTTCATACTTTGCGTCGCAGGTCCGCAGTCCGGGAACGATCGGAATGTCTCTTGTTCTGCACCGTTCCCACGGTCACTCGCCGAGGCGTTCGCCAGAGTTGATCTGATAGCCACGCGCGAACTCCCCAGCGGGCATGCGCTTCTTACCCTCGACCTGCACCTCGTCGAGCTCAATGGCTGAGTCCTTGCATCCCACCAGAACTCTGCCGTCATGTAGATGGATGACGCCGAGCTCGATCGGCTGCGGGTGGTGGTCCACGCAATGGAGTCGATGGACAATCAGCTTTTTGCCGCGGAAGACGGTAAACGCTCCCGGCCATGGGTGGAACCCACGCCACCGGTCACGAATCTGCTTCGCAGTGCGGCTGAAGTCGATCCGGCCATCCTCCCTGCTGAGGATGGGGGCATGCGTAGCCAGGCTCTCATCCTGCGACGTGGGAAAGAGATCGCCCGCTTCCAGACGGCGCAGCGTCTCCACCATCAGGGGAGCCCCGACCTCTGCAAGATTCTCGTAGACGTCCTCCGATGTCTCTTCTTCCCCGATGGGAACGGCCTGCGCCAGCAGCATCGGCCCGGTATCCAACCCAGCATCCAGCCGCATGGTGGTTACTCCTGTGACAGTCTCTCCATTTGCCACGGCCCACTGGATGGGGGCGGCGCCCCTGTACTTCGGCAGCAGCGATCCGTGCAGGTTGATGTTTCCATACCGTGGCAGTTGCAGCATCCACTCGGGAATGATGCGACCGTAGGCGACAACGAGAATGGCGTCCGGCGCGATCTCTTCAAGCCTGGCCCGCAGTTCTGGATTATTTTTGATCTTCTCCGGCTGCAGAACCGGAATCGAATGCGCCAACGCGATCTGTTTGACCGGAGGAGCCTGCACCTTCTGGTCGCGACCGACAGGTCGGTCAGGCTGCGTAAGCACCAGCGCAACCTCATGGCCGGCAGCGATCACGGCCTCCAGAAC
>DASTSJ010000242.1:0-3918 GCA_035760765.1 Edaphobacter sp.
AGCGACCATCCAGGCATAATCGAAGGCCTCTGCTGCGATCTCCTCCTTGCTCTCGAAGTGGCGATAGATGCCGCCCTTCTCAAGGCCAGTCGCCTCCATAATGTCCTTGATGACGCAGCCGGCGTAGCCCTGTTTGTTAAAGAGAGGAGCCGCTGCTGCGATGATCTTCTGCCGGGTTTCCTCGCCTTTCCTCATCGCATCCATTCTCCATTAGATGACGGCAAAACCGTTCGGTCTCAAAACCAATCAGGCTCAGCGAATCCCGATCACGTTCAGCATACGGCCTGTTCTGCCAGCCTGTGCGCGATGCGAGAAGTAGCGCTGCTCTCCTGAAGCCTCAGTTGTACACGCAGTACATTCACTTACGGTGGTGATTCTGGCCGCATCAACCCCCGCGTCCAGCAACTGTCTTCGATTTGCTTTCCATAGGTCGATCCTGAACTTCGCTTGTCCATCTTCTGGCGGCAGAGGACGGAAAAGTTCATCGCTATAGGCGAACTGCTCCTGGAACTGGTCACGTACCTCCTGACCAACCGTGTAGCAGCACACGCCGATGCTTGGCCCGATCGCCGCGAACAGATTGTCGGGCTGCGTACCGAACTCTGCGTGCATTCTCCTGGCGCCTTGCTCCACAATGCGGGCAGCCGTTCCCCGCCAGCCTGCATGGAAAGCCCCTACCGCTCTGTGCTCCACGTCCACGAGCAACACCGGGACGCAGTCGGCAGTGCCAGCCGCAAGGAGCATGCCTGGCTCATTTGTGATCAAGCCGTCTCCTTCCAGAACAGCCTTGCCTTCCGCCGTCTCAAGGACTCCGGCGTGAGCCTCTCGAGACGTCACTCGATGGATTGTGTCGGAATGGACCTGTCGGACCGTAACCAGCTTGACGCTCGACGATGGTTTCCCCGTTACCGCCTGCACCAGAAGGCTACGGTTTTCCCTGACTGCAGCGGGATCGTCTTCCTTCGTCCATCCAAGATTGAGAGACCTGCCGCCGTATATGTCGGATACACCACAGTGGCGCGTGCTGAAGCCGTGGTATAGCCATGAAAACTCTTCCCATTCCGGGATCACCACAAGCCGCGGTTCTGTCATAATTGACTCATTCTAAAGTTGAGACGCCGATAACGTTTCAACCGGTCTTCCGTCTCCCTGTGTATGGTTTTCCCAACCCGCCTCAGTTTTCTAAATACCTTTTTTATCAATATGATTTGCCATCTACAATGAGGGGTCTGTAAGATACCGCGATTGTAGACATGAGAGCGAACGTGCCCACTCCTACTGCAGCTACACAACTTCTGCGTACACGCATCGGCAAGATTTGCGTCGCCATTATTGGGACGACGGCCGCCGAGATGATCGAAAAAGCGAGCGCTGTCGTCAAAGAGACGCCCTTCCTCGAGTTTAGACTCGACTACCTGGAAAAGCCGGTCAACGCGCTTCCCAAGCTCAAGCAGTTCTTTGCAGCCAATACGGCTGTCACCGCCATCGCTACCTGCCGGCGCGAAGAGAATGGCGGCAAATTCACCGGCTCTCTTGCTGCGGAGATGGAAGTGCTGTGCAAAGCCGCCGCAACAGGATTCCAACTGGTTGATCTCGAACTGGAATCCGCTGAGGTCCTGAAGAAAGGCGAGTTGCAAAAGCTGCGTGACACCGGTGTCGCCCTCATCATCAGCCATCACGACTTCAGCTCCACCAAAGATCTGGATAAGGTTTACGAACGGATTGAGCCGTTCCAGCCGGACTTCTACAAGATCGTGCCGACGGCCAAGACCTTGTCCGATAACGTCACCCTGATGCGCTTTATGGAGCGCATGCACGAGAAGGCGAACATCATCGGCATCTGCATGGGCGATGCCGGCATCATCTCGCGCGTGCTCGGCGTTCGGGCTGGATCGGTCTTCACCTTCGCCGCTGCCACGCAGGGAGAAGAGACGGGGCCGGGACAGATCGCGGCTCGCACCCTCCTCGAGACCTATCGCATCGACCAGGTCGACGCTGCTACCAAGGTCTATGGGGTCGCCGGGAATCCGATCAAGAGCTCACTCTCTCCAATCATGATGAATACGGCCTTCCGCCGCGAGACGGTGAATGCCGTCTATCTCGCTCTGCAGACCGCAAAGGTCAGTGACCTGATCAATCTCGTGCGGGAGATTCCCATCCAAGGCCTTAGCGTGACGATGCCCCATAAGCAGGAGATCATGGCGCATCTGGAGAAGACCGACCCGCTATCCGCGAAGATTGGCGCCTGCAATACGGTTCTTCGTGCACAGGACGGAAAGCTCTACGGATTCAACACCGATGTTGCCGGAATCGTCGGTCCTCTGGAGAAGAGGATGTCTTTGCGCGGGGCCAAAGCTCTCGTGCTCGGCGCGGGTGGCGCAGCAAGAGCCGCGGTCTTCGGACTCCGCGACAAAGGTGCGGATGTCTTCATCTTCAATCGAACCCCGGAGACCGCCCAGAAGCTCGCAAAGCAATCAGGATCAAAGACCATCAAGAAAGAAGCGCTAGCAAAGACTCCCTTTGATGTTCTGATCAATGCGACCCCGATCGGCATGGCCGGCCAGAAGGTCTCTTCGATCATCGACGCGAAGGATCTAAACACAAAGCTTGTCTTCGACCTCGTCTATAACCCACTTGAGACGCCGCTGATCCGGATGGCTCGCCAGCACAACATTCCTTTCATCACTGGCGTGGAAATGTTCGTCCAGCAAGGCGCACGCCAGTTCGAGATCTGGACCGGCAAGCCAGCCCCGGAAGAGGAGATGCTGCGCGTTGTTCTTCATGCGCTTCGCCAGCAGGCCGAGGCAGCTGCTGCCGCTGCGCCATCCGCTTCTGGTACGGAGAAGCCGGCGTCGCGGCGCAAAGCGACGATCTCCTGATACAAACCCACACAGAAAAGCCACCCCAAAGGGTGGCTTCTTCACTTAGAGATGAGATTGCTTCTACTAGCGATGGCCTTGAGCCGAAGCGATCTTCTCCTCGGCCTGACGAGTGATTGCGTTCGCCTCGTCGTACTTCTCTCCGTCGTCGCCCGCCTCGTTCCACAGCTTCTCGCCTTCAGCCAGCTCAGTCCGCGCTGCTTCGACATTGATCTCTTCGGGATGAAGAGCGTTCTCGGCGAGAATCGTTACACGCTCAGGAAGAACCTCGACGAAGCCCCAAGCGACGAAAAAGGTCTGATTGCCCGACTGGCCGCCGTGCAACCGAACCTCGCCTGCACCCAGCTCCGCCAGCAGCGGAGCATGTCCGTAGAGAGCCTCGAGGTAGCCAGACATCGATGGCAGCTCAACCGCCTCCGCCGTCGTGTCCACCAGAACGCGATCCGACGTCACCAGGCGGACAGTAAGGAGACCGGATTGATTTGTATCTGCCATAAGGGTCTAACTTTGCGTTTCCAAAATTTCGAAAGTTTGCAAACACTCCAGGCAGCTTCGCCTGTGTAAACAGGCGAAGCCACAAAGAACTAAGCGGTTGCCTTCATCTTTTCGGCTGCGGCGAGTACGTCCTCGATGCCGCCCTTCAGATAGAAAGCCTGCTCCGGAATATCATCGTGCTTGCCTTCGATGATCTCCTTGAAGGAGCGGATGGTGTCTTCGATCTTGACGTACGCTCCGGGGATACCGGTGAAGATCTCGGCGACGTGGAAGGGCTGCGAGAGGAATCGCTGCACCTTACGCGCGCGCTTGACCGTCATCTGGTCTTCTTCAGAGAGTTCGTCCATACCGAGAATAGCGATAATGTCCTGCAGATCCTTGTATCGCTGGAGAATCCGCTTTACACCCTGCGCCACATCGTAGTGCTCCTGACCGACAACGCGCGGGGAAAGAATACGCGACGTGGATGCGAGCGGATCGACGGCCGGGTAGATTCCAAGCTCCGAGAGAGGACGCGAAAGCACGGTCGTCGCATCAAGGTGGG
>DASTSJ010000243.1:0-2219 GCA_035760765.1 Edaphobacter sp.
GCGGTCTGAAGACGCACTTCCAGCCGTCGAAAGGCATTGAGTATCGCGCCCTCCGACGGCTTGATTTGCGCAGCTAGGCTTCGAATCAGATCAATCGGATCTTCTTGCTGACTCGTCATCTCGTAGCCTCCTGAGGGTCAGCGGAAGCCATTGAGGTAAGGCTCGGGGGGAGTCTACGCCACGCGCCTCTGCCCTGCGGTTCCCAGATAGAAACGGGATACCGGGCGCTCGCTCCGCCCGAAGGTCACAGACGATGAGTAACCCGCGTAAATCGCACCTACCGCCGCCAAGGCGCCGATGAGGCACAGAAGCCAGAAAGCCTGCGCAGTTATTTTCCCAAAACGTCCTGCGGCCATGCCCGGTGACCATTCTGCAACCAGGTTGCCATCACGCAGCATTCCCGGGGTCGATAGGATCGCAATCGTGGCCAAGCCTAACTTTTCCTCGAGTGCCGCCTTGGTCTCGCGAACACGACGATAGTAGTCGTGACCGCGCTTGACCGCGAACGCGCCGTGGAAGGAATTCAGGGCGGCAATGAGGAGAAGCGCTGCGACGCCTGCCTGGCACGGCCCCGATGCCGATTCCTTGTACAAAGCCACGGCGATGCCAAGGAGCGCCGTATTAAAGGTGAAGTAGTGCTTGGTTCGATCCCAGTTGAGCTGCACCTGGAAGCGATACTCGGCGAGGACATGCCCATACTGCTTCTCTACGTCGGGCTCCTTACCTTCGGTCGTCACGGCTTTCCGGTCGATGCCAAGTAGAAGTCGAGCACGTGAAGGAACGTCGGTGTGAACGCGCGAAGACCAGCCCGTCGCTCTTGTATCACCGTCTGCAGCGGCAACTGAACTAGCTGAGAGATCTGACTGGGATCAGGGGATACTGGTCCATCGTAGACGGCTTCGTAGAGACCGATGAACTTCAGAGAAGAACCGTCGAGCATCGAGCTCTTCCCGATTCTCTTTAGCGGAATGCGCAACCCGAGTTCGTTCTCGAGCTTCCTTGCCGCAGCCTGGTCGTAAGACTCACCCGCCTGCAAGTAACCGGCAACTGAGGATCCCCACATGGCCGAATTGCGAAGCCCCTGCGCGATGCACTGCAACAGAAGTTCCCGGCGGTCGTTGAACACGAAAATATGAACGACACGGAAGTTCGCGCCCGATGGCAGTAGCTTCCTTCGGAGAAGAGTCCCGACCACTCGATCTGAGCCATCGACGACGTCTACCAGGGCATCAAGGCGAGCTGGACTCACAGGCAGGGAGCCCTCCGCAGCGTGTGGCACGTGTGTCGCATGGACTCCATTCGTCCTCGCTGTCAATACCTCGTTTGAGATTTTCTGGCAAGACGCCGGTCGAGGCTTTCCTGGGCTCTGCAGCGGCACGGGACTCGTGTGCGGTGGCAAACCACCCATCAAGCGAGGGTTGGTCTTCTGCGACCGCCCTCGTGGAAGGACAGGCGGACTTCCGTTGGGGAGTTCGGCAGCGATCGGCGGAGGCGCGCGCGATTGCAAAGACTGGGGTTTCAGTCTGAGGTTTGCTTTGAACTCGAGCGGTGATGGTTTGTGCGCCTACGACTCGAGCCGCTACGATGGCGTCTACTTCTGGGCGCGCTCGGGGCGAGCCAACATCACCATCTACTGACCGGATGGAATCGTTTCGTGCGCATCCACCTGCCGAAGTACGGGACCGCTGACATGCGCCCGATCTAACGAGCGCATCTGGCGTCCCCCGCGAACTCGCGACCCGTTCGGCCGCGTTCGGACCCCAATACCAGTCACATCACGGCATGACCACAGGCGCCATCGTGATGTCCATTTGCCACTGTGGCCAGCCATCGAGCGTTCGCTTCACCTGCCGAAAGCCCTGCTTCTCGAAGCCTACCCACGAGGTGTCGGTATGGGCGTTGATGATCCCGACGTTGACGCCTTCCCACAGGAAGAAGGCCGGGCGAGCAGAGTCGAAGCCGGCGGCAGTGAGCCGGGCAAACCAATCCTCGTGGGCGAAGCTTCGGGACTCCCGGTAGAGCGGGGAACAGCAAGGCGGCCGCCTCGTCGCGCCGACTGCCGAGCTGGTGCAGCATCCAGCGCGCATACAGAGGGCCGAGCGCCGTCGCCGAGGCACCCGAGCGGCGGCCCTGGCGCAGCCATCGGGCGATCCAGAGCAGGTAGCCCGACAGCCCGAGCGGCGAGAGCCCGATCTGGATGGCTCGATACAGCGCCGCGG
>DASTSJ010000244.1:0-2614 GCA_035760765.1 Edaphobacter sp.
GGGCGACGTTGGCGATCCAGGGAACGATCACCATGTTGGCAGTCGAGTCGACCAGCGGCTCGTTGACGATCTCGCATCCGATGCCCTCCAGCGCCGTGATTGCGCTGGACACACGGTCAGCCTCCCTGCCCTCCAGGTCGTGGTTGCCGGCGTTGATGACGACCTCGACCCCCTTGGCCAGGATGCGCCGGTAGCAGTCCAGCGTCGGGTTCAGCACCGACGGGGCCAGCTGCCCGCGCACGTGGAACAGGTCGCCCGCGTGCACCATGCGCTTGCCACCGATCGCAAGCAGTTCGTCGGCGGCACGCTCGGTCTCGTCCAGGATCATCTGCAGCCGGTCGTTGACGCCGTTGGGCAGGACCGTCGAGAAGGCGTTCCAGTTGTGGTTGTGGCTGTCGCTGACGACGGCGTAGGGGATCAAAGCTCGCTCCAATTAGCTCAGCGCTGACTGATGCACTGCGGCAAAGAAAATGCCCTCAGCGGGGCCATCAAAAGAGCAGACGAATACTATCCATCGAGCTGATAGACAACCCTGCGAAGGCGCCGTCTCAATGTGACTCGGTCTTGGCCAATGAGGGAGCTACCCTCGACTGCTACCGAGCTCCAGTCTCATGCCAGGCGTTGTCCGGTCCACCTGACCCATTTGACTGACAAGGCTGCGAACTGAACCGTCGCTCTCGTCTGCTCTCTTCATGGTCCCGGTCTCATCCCGGGCGACAACCTCATTATAGACAGCAGCTCAGGAAAGGTCAGCGGATGCTGAACTCCTTGTCGATCTTTCCTGCATCGTTGGCTGGGTCGATCCGAAACTGCTTCAGGCGAATGCCGCGCTCGGGCATGCCGCTCTTGTGCCTGGTGGGGAAGGACTTGTGAGGATCGAACCAGTCGCTCACGTGCGACAGCCAGATGTGTTTGGCGCCGCGCCGGCGGCAGATGATGCCCACCCACTCGAAGCCTTCCTCCTGGCACCGACGCAGCGTGCGGGTGTCGATGGACCAGCCCCAGTTGTGCCGATCGAGGTGACGCAGTTGGCGATGTCCGAGGTAGATCCTGTGGCCTGATTCGGTCTCGTAGAAGACGCCTAGCAACTTCCCATTCAGGGTGTGCCTGGTGCGCTTCACATCATTCCCCACATCCCTCCGTACGCGGTCTCAGGCGGCCTTTCTTGGGGGACAGGCTCGGTCCTCAGATCGGTCGTCACCGGCACGTCCCAAGGTTTGTAGCGGCGGGCCAAGTGTGAAGACTCTCGGATAGTCATGTCCAAGAGGGCTGAAACCTCCGGAGAGAAGAAGGTCGTATCGCCATTGTCGTCCTTCCTTTTCTGCCGCAGCCACACTAAATAGCCGGCGTCCTGCTTGTAGATCTCCTCGACCGTCTGCCCTTTGTGTTTTCCAAACGGCAGCTTGTCGGTCAGCTCCAGTCTCAGCATCGCTGATTCTCCTCAAGTAGATGACACATGCCTTCTTCTCTGGCGTTGCGATGTGTGGTCCGTAGATTTTCTGAACGTAGGAGAACAAGCGCTCACCAGCGTCCTCTTCATCTTTTCCCAGCTGCGAATGATTCAACTTGCCATGCAGGAAGCAAAGTTGTTTAAGTTTTCCCTGAACGATGCTCGTGATGACAGCGCGTCCGAAAACGGACTTCGTTCTTTCGTCCATTAAGAAGACAACCTGGCCTTCAGATAGACGTTTGCAGAACGCTTGTCCTAATCGAATTGTGTTGAATGTTGCGTCAACGCCTTCAATAGGCGGAATAAAACCGATCACCGGTACGTTCACGGCCGCTCCCTGTTTTGTTCAGGAATGAACTAACTCAGTGTAGCGAGCCGGTCGCGTTCCGGTAGTTCTTTTACGTGCTCAGCAGTCCGACAAGTGCCGGCGTAAGTGCGTCCTTTTTCACGAGGTCCGCCAGTGCGCGCTTCGACAGCTGCTTTCCGTCCCACTCGACATAGCCGGCGCGCGGCGAGACGAGCTTCTTCTGGTCCAGCAGCAGTTCGATAAGCGACAGCTCCTTGTCGAAGTGCGCCACGCCGTGCTCGTCAAACGTCAGGCGCAGCGTCACTTCCTGGAACGGTTTGGTCAGTTTGGATTTGACGCACTTGATCTTGACGTTGACGCCAATGAATTCGGTGCCACCCGGTCCTTTCTGCGTGATCTTTTCCTTGCCGAGTGCGATGCGGGTGGTGGAATAGAACTCCATCGAGCCACCACCAGGCGTCGTGGTCGGGTCGCCGTAGACGACGCCAGGCTTGGTGCGAATCTGATTCAGGTACAGGAACGTCGCGTTGAAGTCCTCCGCGAAAGCCGCCATCGTCTTGAGCGTGCTCGACGTCACGCGGGCCAGCGCCGTGTTGTCGTTCATGTTCAGCTCGTCCAGGTTCTTTGCGGCCATCGACTGCGGCACCGCGGCCGCGATCGAGTCGTGCACCAGCAGGATCGGCGCCTTCTCGTGGATCACGCCTTTCTCGCGGATGAAGCGGCAGTATTGGAGGGACTGCATGTTGCCCTCCTCCCACGTGCGCGGCTTCTTGTACGACCAGTACGGCGCGGTGAGGTCCAGGCCGAAACCGTTGACGCCGAGCGTCTCGCTGAACGAGCGCTCCCAATCGCGGAAG
>DASTSJ010000245.1:0-8331 GCA_035760765.1 Edaphobacter sp.
AGTTGGCGTACTCCAGCAGTTGAATGGCCGCCTCGGCGCCTGAAGGAGTGTCATACACGAATGCGGCGTTCCAGCCGATGACGGCAAGGTCAGTCGGGTAGTAGGAGATGCTGGACTGCAGGACCTCGTTGCATTCGTGAATGGATAGAGGCATGGGGTCGCCACGCACGACCTGCGCGATTCTTGAGCCGTCGCGTGCGATCAACTCCGCTGCATCGGGTGAGTCGGTGATGCGCTCGACGTGGACGGTCAGGTAGTCCTCGGAGAGCCAGTCGGTGTAGCGCTTGATGAGTGCAGGTTCTGCGATCTTCAGGCGCTCTCGTACGAGATGTTCTGCGCGTGCGGCGAAGTCGATCTCCCAGGCCCAGCGGCTGGTGAGCGCGATGAGGTCCTGCCACGGAGACGAGAAGGCGAGTTGAAAGACGACGCTGACGACGCCATAGTCGTAGTACTTGATCTCGCCCTGAAGACTCTCTCCACTTTCAAGGGCAAGAGGTTGTGTGGGTTCGACTACGGGCGGACGCTTGTAGCGAACGTAGCCGGGAGCAGGGTGCTTGAGCGCCGGATGCTGGAGTGTAGGAGCGCTAAGGAGATGGCGAAGACGATCCAGGCGAATCTCTTCGCATACATCAAACTGTAGGAGGGCATAGATGGATCCCGAGAGGATGGTTGGTTCGCTTGCGGGCTGGTAAGTATCCGGCATCCTGTTGAAAAGGATAGTACGCGGATGAAAGCGGAGTCTTTCTTAGGAAAGAAGAATCGCCTCCTGACTACATCGGTTGATTCTGGCACGCGGCATGCTCGGCCATTCGTTGCCTAGAGCCATAGAGCTGCAGAGGGAAGTGCCTTGCGTACGCTGACTTCTATGGAATTTGAAATTCTCGATCACGCATTTCATAGAAAATGCAACCGCCTAAGCAGCGCACCATGCTAACGGATATTGGCTGTTCTGCGCGGATGTAATTGCATTTGATGACCTAACCCTACTTCGCAAGCAGATTGCGACAGTGGCAATCAAAATGCTGCTAATTACAGGAAGATAACGGGTCCGCTGTCTTGATTTTGAGACGGCGCGTAAAGCTGGCGTATGGGGCGCTCTCTAAGCCCGACCCATTTGTCGGGTATCTAGACCTCCGCGCTCCATGAACGCTTTGCCACGAAGCGTTGAGGAGCTGCCATGAAAATCCCAGTTAGACTGTTCAGCAATCTAGCGTTGCTTGTTGCCGTCGCAATCCTTTTCTGCGGCCTCGTTGCGAATCAATGCGCCTTTGCTCAGGAAGCTGGACAGATCCTGGGCACTGTGACTGACCCTAGCGGAGCGGTCGTTCCAAATGTAACCGTGACTATCAGGGATCTTGGAACCAATGCTGTGCGCACAGTGACAACAGGCAGTAATGGAGCCTTCATCGTTCCAGGTCTACATCCGGCGACCTACGAAGTTGTGATTCAGGCGCCCGGGTTTATGGCTCACACGAGGCGCGTGGAGGTAACTGTCGCTTCCAAAGTCGTTGTGGATGCTCAGTTAGCCATCGGCTCCAGCACTACAAGCGTCGAGGTGTCGGCTGAACTGGGAGGATCACAGGTTAATACCCAGACCCAGGAGCTGTCGCAGATCATCGACTCTACCCAGGTCTCACAGATGCCGAGCCTTACACGCAATGCCTATGATTTCGTGGCCCTTGCGGGCAACGTGTCGTCAGGCGACAGCACGAATAGCGGTGATTCCCGGGTCGTCTCCGGTGGCTCGAGCGGAAACTCGCAGAATGCCACCACCCGAGGCGTAGGATTCAACATCAACGGTCAGCGCTCAAGCGGCACTGAGATTCTGCTGGATGGTGTCGAGAATGTCAGTGTATTTAGCGATGGCATCGGAGTTTACGTACCGATCGATGCGACACAGGAGTTCCGTGTCCAGACCAGCAACTACGAGCCACAGTATGGCCGCGCCTCTGGCGGAATTGTGAACGTATCAACCAAAAGCGGCACTAATTCTTTCCACGGCCGGCTGTGGGAGTTCAACCGCCTCTCCTCCTATACCTCGAATACGGTGTTGAATGCGCAAAGTGGACAGCCCAAGGGGAAATACACACGCAACCAGTTCGGCTTCGCAGTGGGAGGCCCTGTCCTTAAGGACAAGCTCTTCTTCTTCGGCAGCACGGAGTGGACCCGGGTCCGTAGCTCTGCGGTGACCCTGGCAGCGGTTCCCACGCCACAGTTCCTGGCCCTCTCCGCACCGAATACGAGACAGTTCTTCGACGACTACGCCGGGGGGAAAAATTTCGAATTCACAAGAACCTACACTGCGGGTGAGGTTGGAATCACCGGAATTCCGGCGACAACACCGGCCTTCGGCATCGTGGCGTACAACGCCCCTGTCAATACGGGAGGAAGTGTGCCGCAAAACACCTACAACATCGTCGGCCGGGTGGACTATAACCTCAACGACCGCACATCAATGTTCTTCCGCTATGCCGACTACCAGGAGAATGATTTCTCGGGCGCATCGTTTGCGTCGCCCTACTCCCAATACAACGTCGGTGCGGCCACTAAAGCGCGAGCCTATCTATTCAGCCTGTCGCATGTCTTCAGCCCTGCTGTTGTCTCCAGTACGAAGCTGAGCTTCAGCAGATTCGATGCACCCCTGACCTATGACACAGCGCTGCAGAACACGCCGACTCTCTTTGTTTCGGTCAATGCGCAGCTTCCGACAACCAGCACCTTTATACAACTGCCTGGGTTTTACGACTTCAACCCTGCCAATGGCGGTCTCCCCTTTGGCGGCCCGCAGAACACCAGTCAAATCAATGAAGATGTCAATGTTCAGAAGGGCAGCCACTCCATGAAGTTCGGAGCGCAACTTGTTTACATTCAGTCCAACAACGCATACGGAGCGTATGCCCAGGCATCGGAGCAGGCTGGTGTGGGACGAACGCAGGGACTTCAGAATCTGCTTACAGGAGATCTGTTCCAGTTCTCGGCCGCTGTCGATCCAAAGGGAGCATTGCCTTGCGTGCGCAATCCTTACACCGGTGCGCTGACGCAGACCGCCGGCTGCTCCATCAACTTACCCGCAGTGCCGCCTGTCTTCGCACGCAGCAACCGCTTCCAGGACTGGGCCGTGTACGCTCAGGATTCCTTCCGTGTGAATTCGAAGTTTACCGTCAACTATGGTGTGCGTTATGAGTACTACGGCGTGCAGCACAACAATAAGAGAAACCTGGACTCCAACTTCTACTACGGAGATGGCACCAATCCCTTCCAGAACATTCGCAATGGCCAGGTCTATACCACTCCCACAAGCCCCATCCACTCGCTGTGGAATCCGCAATACGGAACAGTTTCACCCCGAATCGGATTCGCACTGGACATCTTCGGGACGGGCAAGACTTCGGTGCGCGGCGGCTACGGGATCAGCTATGAGCGGAACTTCGGCAATGTGACGTTTAATGTCATTCAGAATCCTCCGAATTATGCTGTGGTTGTCGTCAACAATACGAAGATCACCTCATCAAACGCCGGCCCGCTGGGCGGCGCGTCGGGCAATGTTCCGTTGCCTCCAACCAGCCTGCGGCATGTGGATCAAAACATCCGTACCTCGCAGACGCAATTCTGGGATGCTGCACTGGAGCAACAACTCGCACACAACACGGTATTGTCGCTCCAGTATGCCGGCGCTCGTGGATTGCACCTTTATGACATCAAGAACACAAATGCCGTAGGAGGAGGGAATGTTCTCCTAGGCGACCCCGTCACCGATGCCAACGGCAAGCAGGGTCTCACCAGACTGACAAACCAATACTCCAACATCAATACGCGCGGTTCGGGCGGGGATTCGTACTACGAGTCGATGAACATCCAGTTTCAGAGCACGAATTTCCGCAACACAGGTTTGAGCGTTGTAGCGAACTACACCTTTGCACATCAGATTGATGACCTTAGTACAACTTTCTCCGAGACCAATAACGCCTTTGGACTCGGATACACACAACCGTTCAATCCCGGCTTTGACCGAGGCAACGGAGATCTCGACATCCGCCATCGTTTTGTCGTTGCGCCCATGTACCGCACCCCGTTCTTTGCGGATGGTCATGACTGGAAGGCGCAGGCGTTTGGGGGCTGGCAGGTCACCGGAATCTACACGGTCCGCACAGGAACCCCATTCAGCTACTTCGACAGCACGAATAACAACAGCGGTTACCAGGTCGCGCGTTACACGCCAGCAGCTGGATTTGTTTCGAAACACACCTTTAAATCCATTCCGAAGGGGCAGGATGGCGCAGGATCAAACACCTATGTCATCGGCAACCTTCCCGAAGCTGTGTCGTGGGCCAACCCTGCCCTGCCATCGTCAGCTCTTCCTGATGGCATCTCAGACTGGGGACCGTTTCCAGCGACGATGGTCGGTCGCAATGCGTTCCGTGGTCCCGGTGCCTGGACCTTCGACGCCGCTGTGACCAAAACCTTTCCTATTCATGAACAGATAAATCTGGAATTCCGTGCAGAAGGCTTCGATCTTCTG
Organism: Edaphobacter sp.; assembly: GCA_035760765.1. GTDB lineage: Bacteria > Acidobacteriota > Terriglobia > Terriglobales > Acidobacteriaceae > Edaphobacter. The sequence goes on from DASTSJ010000245.1 coordinate 4,520, forward strand.
AATCATCACAATCTCTTCATTCAGCAGGGATTAAACGATGTAGCGAATGTTGGCGCAGGCGTACCCGTGCCAATTACCGCGTCGAAGGGGGGCATCGGAAACAACAATGGCGCGAATGACGAAAGGCGCTTCGGCCAGTTCGCTCTGAAACTTAATTTCTGATGAGTCAAGCTACTCAGAATGATGTGTGTGTACGAAACTTCCGTCGACAACGTAACTGTAATGGCCACCTACAGAAACGCCTTCGATAGGATTTTCAAAAAGGGCAAAGATGGAAGAATGGTCGGGGCGATTGGATTCGAACCAACGACCCCCTGCTCCCGAAGCAGGTGCGCTACCAGGCTGCGCTACGCCCCGACACATGTACTACGAGGATGCCGGATAAGAATGCGTTCTGTAACCGTAGGACCAGGGACGTTCGGGATTGCCCTGGATGGGCTGAAGCGCTGTTTTCCGACTCACTCAGTCTAGCAGACTTTTATGTGGGTTGCGGTGGAGCGAAGACGCCTCTATAGTGGAGGTGATGGCTTCTTTTGCACAGCGCGCCTGTTGTTGTCGGATGCTCCCGTGTCCGTGCGTGCGCTGTTGTCGGTAGTACCGCCCGCCATCTTCTCCTTTTACAACCCATTGGAGTCTCGACTCGATCGATTCTCCGGATCTCAGAACGGAGCCTGAGGTAGATGCTACCTGAGTGTTCCGGAAGGTGACCTCTCTAAATGACCCAGACAGTTGCTCTTGAATCGGACACGATCCTGACGCCTGCGAGACTGAACCATCTTCAGGCGCTTGAGGCGGAGAGTATAGCGATCCTGCGCGAGGCTGTTGCGGAGTTTGCGCGACCCGTGATGCTGTATTCCATCGGCAAGGATTCAAGCGTCATGCTTCGGCTGGCGCAGAAGGCGTTTTATCCGGGCAAGATCCCGTTCCCGCTGCTGCACATCGATACCAGCTACAAGTTTCCGGAGATGATCGCGTTTCGCGATGCGTATACGAAGGAGATTGGCGCCGAGCTGATCGTCCATCGCAACGAGGAGGCGATTGCGGCCGGAGCGAATCCCGTTACTCTGGGGACACAGAACTGCTGCGGATTGCTGAAGACGCGCAGTCTGCTCGATGGACTGGCCGAGGGCGGCTTTGATGCGGCCTTTGGCGGGGCGCGCCGCGATGAGGAGAAGAGCCGCGCAAAGGAGAGGGTGTACAGCTTCCGCGATGGTGCGGGCCAGTGGGACCCGAAGAACCAGCGGCCGGAGTTGTGGGGCCTTTATAACTCGCGGCTGAGGAAGGGCGAGAGCATCCGCGTGTTTCCGCTGTCGAACTGGACGGAGCTGGATATCTGGCTCTATCTGTATGCCGAAAAGATCCCGATTGTTCCGCTGTACTTCGCCCAAGAGCGGCCGCTTGTGATCCGTGGCGGACAGCTGATGCCCTATCACGAGGGGATGAAGCTGCTGCCGGGTGAGGAACTGCGGACCGAGAAGGTTCGCATGCGTTCCCTGGGATGCATGCCCTGCACCGGCGCGATACGGAGCGAGGCAGATACGCTGCCGAAGATTATCGAAGAGCTGCTGCAGTTCCGCAGAAGCGAGCGTGAGAACAGGGCTATCGACCACGACGAAGAGGGTTCGATGGAGACAAAGAAGCGGGAGGGCTACTTCTGATGAGTGCGACGGCAACGAGGAATTTCGAGGAGTTTCTGGAAGCTCATCTGGGGCAGGAGCTGCTGCGCTTCACAACGGCAGGTAGTGTCGACGACGGCAAGAGCACGCTGATCGGAAGGCTGCTGCACGACACCAAGAGCGTGTACGAAGACCAGCTTGCTGCGGTGAAGAACAGTCGCGTGAATCGTGCGGCAAATGGCCATGTGGATCTGTCGCTGCTGACCGATGGTTTGAAGGCAGAGCGCGAGCAGGGCATCACGATCGATGTGGCGTATCGCTACTTTTCGACGTCGCGGCGCAAGTTCATCATCGCAGACACTCCGGGCCACGAGCAGTACACGCGCAACATGGCGACTGGGGCTTCGACGGCGGACGTCGCCGTAGTTCTGATTGACGCAAAGGCCTACCTGCGGGAAGGGAAGCTGCTGCCGCAGTCGCGCAGGCATACGTATATCGCCTCGCTGCTCGGCATCCCGCACGTCGTTGCTGCAGTCAACAAGATGGACCTGGTGGACTACGCAGAGTCGACGTTTACTGCGATTCGCAGCGAGTTCGTGGAGTTTGCGACGAAGCTTGGGCTGAAGAGCGTGACCATGATTCCGGTCAGCGCACTGGAGGGAGACAACGTAGTTTCTCCGAGCACAAAGATGCCTTGGTACGACGGCCCGACGCTGCTGGAGTTCCTGGAGACGGTTCCCCTGGCAACCAGCGATCACAGCGGTCCGCTGCGGTTCCCGGTGCAGCTTGTGGTGCGGCCTGATGCCAACTTCCGCGGTTTTGCAGGCCAGGTAGCTCGGGGTATTTTGCGTCAGGGCGAGCGTGTTATGGCGCTTCCTTCCAAAAAGGAGACGACGGTAAAGAAGATTGTTACCTGGGATGGCGATCTTGAGGTCGCTGCGCCTCCGCAGAGCGTTACGGTGGAGCTGGAAGACGAGATCGATCTGAGCCGTGGCGAGATGCTGGTCCGGGCAGGCGATGAAGCTGCGCTGCCGAAGGTTACGCGGCGGCTGCGGGCGATGGTGGTCTGGATGCATGAAGAGCCGCTCGTGGTGGGTCGGACTTACCTGGCCAAGCACACGACGCGAAGCGTCCGTGCGACTGTGAAGGCTATCCGGTATCGCGTCGATGTGAACTCGCTCGAGCACATGCAGGCCGATCACCTGGCGATGAACGAGATCGCAGAGGTGGAGCTGGAGACGAATCTTCCGCTGTTCTTCGACACGTACGCCGAGAACAGGACGACGGGCTCGCTGATCCTGATTGATGGATTGACGAACGCAACTGTAGGTGCCGGAATGATTGCCGGTGCTGTCTCGACCGAAGGCGGGCATGGATCGCAGGCTGCTCTGGTGGTTGTCGCTGGACGTGCTGATCTCGCTGAACGTCTGCGCGATGCTCTTGAGGCCCGGGGGCAGCGTGCGGTGCTGGTCGACGACGCGCTGATCCCTGACCATGCACTGACCGCAGTAGTGCGTGCGCTTGATATGGCTGACATTACGGCAATCACGGCGCGGCAGCTTGGCGCGGACGTGCTGGCGACTCTGGTCGACGCCACACAAGGATTTGCCGAAGGCGGTGTTGTCGTGGGAGACGGGCTGCCGGAAGACGAGATTCTGCGTTTGGCAGGGGTGCGGATATGAGCGTGCTGGATACGGTTGATCACGAAGCACTGACGGCTGAGGAACTGGTTCAGCAGGTCGTCGCGAGCGCGGCAAAGGGCTCTGTGTGCCTGACGTCGAGCTTTCAGACCGAAGACATGGTTGCTCTCCACATGCTTCTGAAGCATGTGCCGGATGTTCCGGTGATCTTTCTGGAGACGGGCTACCACTTTGCCGAGGTCATCGCGTACCGGGACCGTATGGCGAAGGAGTGGAACCTGAACCTGGTGAACGCCATGCCGACGACGACGGTGAAGGAGTTTGAGGGCCAGTTCGGGATACTGAACATCGTCAACCCCACGGCGTGCTGCCAGGCACGCAAGGTCGAGCCGCTGATGCGTTCGCTGGAGCCGTTTGACTGGTGGTTTACCGGCCTGCGACGGGAGCAGTCGCCTACGCGCGCGAATCTGAAGAAGGTCGAAGACCATAAGACCCCGACGGGCAAGCACATGAAGAAGGTCAGCGTGCTGGCGGACTGGGACTGGGCGCGTGTGAC
>DASTSJ010000246.1:0-10962 GCA_035760765.1 Edaphobacter sp.
TCCCCTAAGCGTCGGCCCGTGACGTGTATAGTGCAGCCGACTGCCTGATCTTACGGGGCTGCCATGGTCACACTTATCGGCAGAACAGGCCCGTCCCTTCAGTCTAGTGGAAGGTGTAGGCTGCGCCAAAGGTTACGACGTACGGGGTCAGGCCGTGTTGCGAGTAGCCTGGCCAGTCCTGGAACTCGAAGTCGACCAAGCGGATATTCCAGCGGCGACTCGCAATCATGTCGACACCACCGCCTGCGGCCCACATCTTGTAGGTGTTGGAGTAGTTCTTCCGAAATGACCGAGGATCGTAGTCGGTCTTGAACGTTCCCAGACCCAGCAAACCTTTTCCGTAGGGCATAAAGCGGCCGAAACGGAAGGAGTAGCGCGGCCCAAGCAGATAAGAATCTTCGGCGATGTCGGTCGGCGTAATCACGTCAACTCGATGGACGTCACCCTCGATGCCCCAGTGACGGGTGAAGTTGAAGGTCCCGTAGATCGTATATCCCTGAATCTTCCTCGGACCGTAGTCAGGGGACGCGTACGAGTAACCTGCTCCGAGTTGGATCGAAGTGTTGCGTACGGCTGTGGGAGCAGCCTGACCGTGCATAGATTGGGCCGTCGTCCCTAGCAAAAAGGCGATGGAAAAAAGGAAAAGAAGGCGTTTCAACTCGGTGTTCCTCCAGTGGTGGCTTTCAGGCTAAGAGCCGAAGATGGAACGAAGTACCTTCAGCTGGTTGGTCGAAAGGGGGGACCGCCTTTGCGCGATCCCCGGGAACGATCGAATTAGTTCTGCGGTGGATTGGCTGTACCCGTCGCCGGAGCGGTCTGGCCTGCGGGTTCCGGATTTGCCGCCGCACCAGCAGGTGGAGCTTGCTGATCTGCGGGCGCCGGGGTGGCTGCCGGAGCCGCCGGAGCTTCAGTCGGCGGCTTGTAGTAGCTCAGCTTGATGTAGACCGGAGTCACCTCAAATGGCATCTTATCCGCCGGGGAGAGCAGAGGCTCGAACGCCGTGTGCAACGTGATCAACTGATCGGTCCACGGGTCACGACGCTGGAAGCTCGACAACGGCATTGCTGCCTGCTGCTTCAGGTCAGCCATGTTCAGCTTCGGGCTCTTCGCCATCAGCGCAGCGAGCCAGAAGGTAAGATCATTGTCGCTCTTGACCAGGCCGTCGCCGATCATCGGCTCGTTCAGGGATTTGACGGCGCTCACGCGCTCCTGCAACTGCTGCAGATAGAGGCCGAAGTACTGCTGGCCGCCGACGAGTTCCTTCGCATTCAGAAGCTCAATCGCCTTCTTGGCTGCAGCCTCGTTGTCCTCCGGCGTGTGGTGCATCGGAATGCGATTGAAGACCGATTCTGCGGGGAAGAGGAGCCGATCGTTGAAGGCGTACTTGGTATCCAGGCGATGGCCAAGGATGATGTGAGCCAGCTGGAACGCCAGAAGCGCGTTCAGATTGCCCATCTGCTGCGCGCCGTCCTGACTGAGGATGGCTGTTGTATCGATCAGGCTCTTGGAGAGAATGATGGTGTTTCCGACCGAGAGCGACTCCAGAGGCTCGGTGAGCATCGTGCGAACGTGGATCGGCTTGGAGAGCGTGATGTTGTTATAGGCAAGGATGTTGGTCGCCAGCGCTTCGAGCGTCTTGTCGAATTCGCTGGGAGCATCCAGGAGACCGGCCTGATACAGACGCTCAACGACGTTGTCCTCGGCCTGCTGCACCCAGGCGCGCTGTGCGCCGAGCGGGCTGACATCCTGTGCCTCATTGCTGACGTCGGTGGCGCCAACCACCTCCATCGAGGTGTTCTCCGATTCCTTCTGCGGAACCTTCAGCGAGTAACCCCAGATGTGGTTGATCGCCTTGAACTTCAGTGAGCGGTTCGGGCTCTTCGGATCGCTCTCTTCTACGTAGAACGAGGTCGGCAGCCAAAGGTTGGGTTGAACGTTCGTCCGCCAGCTGTCGAAGTGGTAGTACTCGCGGGAGTCCTTCTCCGAACCAGCGAAGTTGCCGTTGAAACGGACGACATTTCCGCCCTGCGTCTCCACCCAGATACGGCCGAAGAAACGACCTGTCTTGTTCTTACCAATCGGGGCGACATCGAAGACGGCAGTCGGCGTGTTGCCGAGGAACTCGTTGCGAACGTAGCCGAACTGGTAGTGCTGCCGGTCGAAATCATTGGAGTCCATCAGCAGCATCTGGATAAAGCCGACGGAGCTGAACTTCATGTGCAGGCTATCGCCGAGTCCTGTCAGGAAGGACGTCGAGTGGCGAAAGAAGCTGAACCTTCCATGGCTGACCCCGGTGGAGGTCGCCTGGTTCACGTCGAACTGCTCGCCGCCGATGATGCGTCCGAACTCAACCCGGCCGAGAAAGTGCTGGTCTGATTCAGGAGCCTGCACCAGCTGGTTATCGGGTCGCATGTTCTGGATGTAGGTTTCCACCAGAGGAGCGCGCTCTTTAAGGATCTTGATGACCTCTTTTTCGCGGGTAATGGCTTTATCGATGAGTTGGTTCTGGCTGGCCGTAAGCTTGGCTGCCGGAAGTTCCTGTGCAGCCTTTTTCTTTCCCAGGGGAAATGCTGATGCGCTATGGCCCGAAAAAGCTGTCGCGAGCAATGCCAGTGTGAGACCGGCAGCAGGTTGTTTGCGGAAGATCATGTATTACGGCTCCTGCGGTGACCTTAGGTCATCCATGATGTCTTGATACGGTGAGGTAACAGAACAATATCTAATGAAAAGCCTCTTAAATCCTCTTCCAGCCTGCGGTTAGCCCGCAAGCTGGAAGGCGACATTAACAATACCTTCCCAATCCACCGGGCGTCCGCTGGCATCGGTGGCGGGTTGAAAACGAGTTGCCTCCACTGCGCGAATTGCCGACTCTCCCAGACCGTGACCCAGATCGCTGGTCACCCCAACCACATGGACCACACCGGTCGACGAGACCCGAACCCGGACCGAGACGGTTCCCTCGATACGAAGCTGGATAGCCTCCTGGGTGTATTGCGGACGAGGCTTGTAGAGCACCTTTGGCGGATGCGCTGCAGTCTGTGCGGGAGCCACAGGCCTCGGCATGGGCGGGGGGGCAGCCTGTCCCAGATTCACCGGCCCGACTGCGGCGGTGCGGCTGGTTGAGTTCATGGGACCTGTTCCTCCCGGGACTCCCAGCTTTACGCCCTGGACTGGACGAGTGCCGTTTCCTGCCATCTGCTGGCTGCCAGCGTAGCCGGAACCGAGATTGACGGAGGTAGCTCGCGGGCCAGTGCCCGTGTTGGAGGCAGGCATACCCTGCATCCCACGCTGACCCAGATTGATAGCAGCCGTTGCGGGACGATTTGAGGGGGCAATCGGATTATCGGGGCGTCCCAGTGCGACCGCTGTCGGGTGCGGGGAGTTGTTTACCACAGAAGCCGCCTGGGGATGAGCAAGCGAAACTGGCCTCGGCGCAGCCGGGGCGATGACTCGCTTCGGAGGAGCCGGCGGGACGGCGGGGGCTGGTTGCGGCATCTTTACGGCAACCGGCTTGATCGGCTCAGGCTCCTTGACCTGCGGCATCGTGATTTTTGGCGGAGCGGTCTTGACGACCGGGGGCGGAGGAAGAGGCTTGGGGATGATCTTCGGTCGTACGGGCTCAATCGGCTTCAGCGGGAGCGTCAGGCTGATCTCGCGAAGCCGGTGCTGGTCGTCGACGGTTTTCTTTGCGGCAGCACCAATGATGCAAACGATAATCGCCAGGATCACATTGATCGTGACGGAGGTGAATAACGATCCTTTGCTCTGATGACCATCATGCAAAATCCCGAAGTGTGAAAACTGCAAGCTCGCGGGCTGGAGATCGTCGCTACGTAACGGCTTGGCCATAATTCAAAAAGTCCTTTTTGTTGACACCTCTTCTGCAGAAGAGGTGGAACATTGGGACCAATCCGGGTAAAACATACCGGAGGACTGGTGTACCGGGGAGAGTGAACCCCAGCCCAACTGGGAGAATGCTTGCGAGCTTTCGCTCGGTCCTGCAAATTTCGACGACAACGCGCCGCTGTCGCCGGGAAGCGTAACAAGACAGACGTGAAGAATCGCGTCAGGGTTGCAGCAGGCGCCTTGCAATCGGGAGTCCAACGCGGTCAATGGCCGGGACTCTGCCAATCACTCTTTCAGTATAGTGCCGGTTTGGTAACTGATTGACACTTATACTTTTGTGGTATGCATAAAGAGGTCTTCGGGAGCCATAGAATGAACGTTTTAGTAACCGGGGGAGCGGGGTACATCGGCGGCACGGTTTCGCGGCTTCTGCTCACAGCGGGTCATGAAGTCACCATCTACGACAGCTTATGCCATAGCCGGCGGGAGACAATCCCCGATGCCGCTCGCTTTGTTGAGGGAGATCTTGCCGACCGGAACCTGATTGAGACCACGCTCAAAGAAAACCATTTCGACGGCGTCATGCACTTTGCTGCACTGATCGAAGCCGGCGAGAGCATGAAGTTTCCGGAGATCTACTTCCGGAACAACACGATGGCGACCCTGACCCTGCTTGAGGCCATGTTGGCGACCGGCCACAACCGCCTTGTCTTCAGTTCCACCGCCGCCTGCTACGGCGAACCGGAGTCCACCCCCATCACCGAAGAGGCCCGTCTGCTGCCGACCAACGCCTACGGCGAGAGCAAGCTGCTGGTCGAGCAGATGCTGGCCTGGTTCAATCGCATTCACGGTTTCCGCTATGCCAGCCTGCGCTACTTCAATGTCGCTGGTGCGATCGAAGGCTATGGCGAGGCGCATGAGCCCGAATCTCACCTCATCCCGCTCATCCTTGACGTGGCCATGGGACGGCGCGCCAGCATCAAGGTCTTTGGCCAGGATTACCCCACCAAGGATGGCACCTGCATTCGCGACTACATCCATGTCAGCGACCTCGCCGATGCTCATTTTCTGGCTCTGGCGGGACTCGAATGCAGCAGCAGGCTGATCTACAACCTGGGCAGCGGGCAGGGTTTTACCGTCCGCGAGGTCATTGATTCCGCACGGCGCGTCACCGGAAAGCCCATTACGGTCGAGGAGTGCGATCGCCGTCCAGGAGATCCTGCAGTGCTTGTGGCGAGTTCCGAGAAGATCAAGGCAGAGCTGGGGTGGAAGCCAAAGTATCCCGAGCTCGACCAGATCATCGCCAGCGCGTGGCAATGGCACCAGAAGCGCTATGCCTGAGGACAGTGCCGTAGGATGGAACGTCGAACGAGGGACCTTCTGTGATCGACAACATGTTTCACCTGCATCTGCCGCTGCTCGAGAAGATCCTGCGGCCCATCCTTGTGTATCTATGCCTGATTGTCTTCGTACGCATCTTCGGAAAGCGCGAGCTGGCCCAGCTCAATCCCTTTGATCTGATCGTTCTGCTCTGCCTTTCCAATACGGTGCAGAACGCCATCATCGGGGACGATAATTCCGTCTCCGGGGGGATCATCGGAGTGTTCTCGCTGCTGACGGTCAACTACCTGTTGACACGCCTTCTGTATCGCATGCCTCGGCTCAATGAGGTGATCGAGGGCCGGGAGACCGTACTCATGGAGCACGGTCAGGTCAACTGGAAAGCGATGAAGGATGAGGCTCTGAGCGAACTCGAACTGAAGACCGTCCTGCACAAGCAGGGGTTGAACGATTACAGCGAGGTAGAGCGCTGCGTGCTCGAACCCAGTGGAAACTTCTACATCGAGCAGAATGAGCCCCTGCGAGAGGGCAAGGAGCGCGGAGAGATCCTCAAGCAGATCAGCGCCCTGACGGCTGAAGTGCAGGATCTGAAAGCCATGCTTGCAGCTCGCAGCTAATCACCAACGGAAGCATCTGTCTTCTCTTCGGTCTCCTACAAATTTGTTTTCATGCTGTTTGCCAGTGAATCGAGCTTCTTCAGCGTTGTTCTGTAGCGCTCGGGAGGTTCGGCCAGGCGGGAGTCGCGAACTGCTGCGCGGTATCCACCCATGTAGATCGAGTACATGACGGCCAGCGCACATCCTACGCCCATAAAAAAGCCGATGAAGAGGCCGATGCCGCCGTACCAGAACAGGGTGGGAGAGAACATGATCTCTCCATAGTATGTGGTTTCCGCAGAGCGAGCGTGCGTTGTTGCTGCGCTACCGGTGGAGCTCGAACGTGGCATTGGAGTTGCGCCGATCGCATCGTGCGAGCACAACGGATGGCCGGAAGTCAGAGATTGTCGCCCATAGAGAGACATTTGTCCTAGGGCGCGGTTGCCGGTCGTATCGGCCATAGCGTACCTTTTTTGTGATCAAAAAATCAGTCGAGAACAACTCGTACTGAAAGAGCGGAGGATGTTGCGTGACGGCGATTGCAGAAGGAACGGCGAATCTGGATTCGAGCTTGAGAGAAAACAGGGTCTTTGAACCCTCGCCGGAGTTCCGAGCTAAAGCCCATGTCTCCAGCCTCGAGCAGTACGAGCAGATGTATCGTCGCAGCGTCGAAAAGCCGGACGAGTTCTGGGCCGAGGCTGCATCGGAGCTGCACTGGTTTGCCCCCTGGAAGAGCGTGATCACGCCTGGGCCCGAAGGTTCGGCCCTGGGCGCAACGTGGTTTGATGGCGGAAAGCTCAACCTTGCTTACAACTGTGTTGATCGCCATGCGCTGGGTGCGCGCCGCGACAAAGTAGCCCTCCTGTGGGAAGGCGAGCCCGGTGAAGTACGCAAGCTGACCTACGGCGAGCTCCATGCCGAGGTCCAGCGTTTCGCTAATGTGCTGAAGGGCCTTGGCATTAAGAAAGGCGATCGTGTCGCCATCTACATGGGGATGTGCCCGGAGCTGGCTATCGCTCTGCTGGCCTGCGCACGCATCGGCGCGGTGCACTCGGTCATCTTCGGCGGCTTTGCAGCGCACGCTATCGTCGACCGGGTCAACGACTCTGCCTGCGTCGCGCTGATCACGCAGGACACGGGATATCGCCGCGGCTCTGAGGTTCAGCTCAAGAAGATCGCCGATGAAGCGCTCGAGCAGTGTCCTACGGTCAAGAAGGTCGTCGTCTATCGTCGCAGCGGAAGCCCGGTCAACATGAAGGAAGGCCGCGATCTTTGGTGGCATGAAGCGATGATGGCTGCGGAAGCTGAGTGCGCTGCCGAGTGGATGGACTCGGAAGACCCGCTCTACCTGCTCTACACCTCCGGCACGACAGGCAAGCCAAAGGGTCTGCTGCACACGACCGGAGGCTACTCCGTCCAGACCTACCTGACCTCCAAGTACGTCTTCGACCTGCACGAGGACGACGTCTACTGGTGCACCGCCGATATCGGCTGGGTTACCGGACACAGCTACGTGGTCTACGGTCCGCTGCAGAACGGCGCCACGGTGATGATGTACGAAGGCGCTCCCAACTGGCCTGACTGTGACCGCTTCTGGAAGATCATCGACGATCACAAGGTCACCATCTTCTACACCGCACCCACTGCGATTCGTGCATTTACCAAGTGGGGTGTGGAGTATGTCCGCAAGTATTCGTTGGCATCGCTGCGACTGCTTGGAACAGTCGGCGAGCCGATCAATCCAGAGGCGTGGATGTGGTTTCACCGGGAGATCGGGAAAGAACGCTGTCCCATCGTCGATACCTACTGGCAGACAGAGACCGGAGCCATCATGATCGCTCCCATTCCTGGAGCAGTAGCCACAAAGCCCGGCTCCGCCACGAGACCCTTCTTCGGTATCGTTCCCGAGGTTGTTACCAAGGAAGGCGAGCCGGTCCCGGACGGCAAAGGCGGGCTCCTCGTGTTTCGCACCGCGTGGCCTTCGCTGGCACGCACGGTGTACGGAAACCCCGAGCGTTACAAGCAGGCCTACTGGGTCGAGATTCCCGGCAGCTACTTCACGGGCGACGGGGCGCGTCGCGATGCCGACGGTTACTACTGGCTGATGGGACGTGTGGATGACGTGCTCAACGTCAGCGGACATCGTCTGGGAACAATGGAAGTTGAGTCTGCACTGGTTGCGCACGCCAAGGTTGCCGAGGCTGCCGTCGTGGGCCGTCCCGATGATCTCAAGGGCCAGGCTATCTGCGCCTTCGTTACGCTTGAGCAGGGGCACAAGGCCTCAGAGGAATTGAAGCAAGAGATCCGCCAATGGGTCGCCAAAGAGATTGGCGCACTTGCCCGTCCCGACGACGTTCGCTTTGCGGAGTCACTACCGAAGACACGCAGCGGAAAGATCATGCGGCGTCTTCTCCGTGAACTCGCCAGCGGTGGCGAAGTCACTGGCGATACCACCACGCTCGAAGATTTCACTGTCCTTGCCAAGCTTCGCGAAAACGACGAGTAGAGCGGATCACCCGAAATGAATGGCCCGGCGCAGTTCCATGCCCGGGCTGTTTTTCAGTATGCGCTCTGCACGAAAACTAGAGGCTTAACCGCGGCCTGGTCGGCAGCGTGAAGTGAACGGTTGTCCCTTGACCGAGTGTGCTGGAAGCCCAGATGCGACCGCCGTGCAGGTTGACGATCCTTCGGCAGATGGTCAGGCCCAGACCCGTGCCTCCCAGCGCGCGAGAGTCCGAGGCGTCGCCGATCTGAAACCGGTCGAAGATATGTTCCAGCTTGTCGGGAGAGATGCCGCGCCCGAAGTCGCGCACCTCGAACAGCGCTTCCTGATCGTCGATGTTGCGAACAGAGATCTGGACCTCTCCGTCGGGCTTGGAGAACTTGAAGGCATTCGACAGCAGGTTATTGAGTACCTGCACGATCCGCTCCGAATCGGCCCACACGCTGACTTCGGTCGGCCGCAGACGGATACGTGCGCTTGAGCCCTGCATCTGTGCTTCGTTGACGTTGACGGCTCCGTGCAGCAGCTCCCGCGCACGCACCAGCGAGAGGTGAAGTTCGTTCTTCCCGCTGGAGATCCGCTCGAGATCGACGATGTCGTTGACCAGCCGCCCCAGGCGCTCTGCATTGTTAATCGCGATCTCAAGCATCTGCCGCGACTTTTCCGGACGCTGTTCCAGTGCTCCTCCACGCAGCAGCCCAAGTGCACCTCGAAGTGAGGTCAGCGGGGTGCGGAGCTCATGTGAGACCGTGGAGATAAACTCGTCCTTCATTCGGTCCAAAATCTTGCGCTCAGTTGTATCCGTGAAGGCAACGACGACACCCAGAACGCGTATGCCTCCGCTTTCGCTGGAGTTTGCGTCAATCAGAGGCCGAGCGACATATTCCACAGGGAAGCTGGTGCCGTCCTTCCTCCAGAAGACCTCATCTCGCACGCGCGCCGTGCCAAAGCTGGAGATGCTTTTGAGGATGGGCGATTCGTGCATGGGATAGAAGGATGCGTCGGCCCGCGTGTGGTGAATAAGCGTGTGCATCACGCGGCCCAGTATCTCCTCCTGCCGGTAACCGAGCATCTGTGCCGCTGCGGCGTTGACGACGGTCGCTCTGCCTTCGCGGTCGATGCAGAAGATGCCATCGCCGATCGCTTCCAGGATTGAGTTCGACTGCCTGGTCAGCGTGTGCAGCTTTCTCTCTGCCTTTACCTGTTCGGTGATGTCAACACCAAACCCCAGCACATACGGTGTTCTGCCCCCCTCTGTGATGAGCTTGTTGCGATACGCAATCACGCGGACTTCGCCGTCACTGTGGCTCAGGTGCATCATGCCCTGCGCCTGTCCGGCTTGCGCGATGGTCTTCAGGTACTCCCGAATCATCCTTTGTCGTTTCGCCGGAACGAACTGTTCCAGTGGTAAGCCGACCATCTCCTCAACACGCCGCCCAATCGAGGCTGCACCATGTGCGTTCAGTGTGAGGAGTCTGCCTTCCAAATCGTGCGTGAAGACGACACCCAGCGAACTCTCGATCAGGTGCTGATAGCGTTCCTCACCGGTGAGCCCGGGCGGCGAATCAGCCGTTCGCGCCGTCTCCTCGATTTCCGAAGTAACAATCTGTGCAATCTCTCCATCCTGGTTGCGAACACAGGTTGCGGACCAGGTGATTCTCCGTCGCGTAGCGTTGCTGCATATCCAGGAGCTGACAAATGTCCTCGGTAAACCATCGCTGCGTAGCTGATTGAAGAGGGCCACCTGTGCGGGGATCTCCTCATCGTCCACCAGGCGCTGCCATACATAGCATCCTTCAAGCTCTGCGGAGGAATAACCCGTTAGATTCTCGCAAGCCCTATTGATTTTGAGAATGCGTCCTGCAGGATCGAAGATCGCCACCAGTGTCGCCACTGAATTGAACGCGTCGACCATCTGTTGGTTTTCGGCAACGAACACGTCGAGTTTCTGTTGCGTCGAGGCTACGGATTGATCAAGCTGACGGACCCGTTGCTGGAGCCGCATCTTCTCCGCGGCCTGTCGTGCCAGCATCAACAGGGCATTCTTTTGCGCCTGCGTCAGGGTTCGGGGAACACGATCCAGCACGGCGAGAGCACTACCTTCTGCAACCTCGTCGAGGATCGGTGCCGCCGCGCAGAAGCAGAAAGATTCGTCGCCCACGACTACATCTGCGGACAAGAAAATCGAACAGCTGCCGGTATTGGATCTCTCAGCCGCGATCTCGGCAGCGGTTTCAAGATCGTCTGGAATCTCAAATGATGAGAGGCTTTGCGTCGGTAACCCGACAGAGGCTTTCAGGCGAGTCTCTGCTGTGTCCGTACTCCACATCAGCGCGACCGGCGTTTCGCAGATCTGAGCAGCTAAAACAGCAAGGTCATACAATCCCTGGTCCTGTTCCGGGCCCGCCCGATCTGCTCCCTCCGCGGTCTGGCTTCGCTGAGCCACGTCTTTGACCAGAAGAGCATTCATATCCTGCAGCTTGAATCCTAGTGAGCATGGACGGGGAGGGAGTATCCAACTTTAGGTGTAGCTAAAACTTATGGTTTTGGCAACGTACAGCATTCGCCCGCGGATGCAGGCTCGTTGGCGCTGGCATCCATCGCCACCTTCCAGCTTCCGTCCGGCAGCTTTTTCCATACGGTCATATACCGACCGGAGATCAGGACGGGTTGACC
>DASTSJ010000247.1:0-9000 GCA_035760765.1 Edaphobacter sp.
GGCCTGAGCGCCGCCAGCGCTTCCATTGAGCTGTCCTCGCGAACACTTTCATCGCGGATAAGGATGACAGGGTCGGCACCTTTCTTCCTGGAAGGCACGGCGATGGGCACAACCTCCGTATTGAACCAGCCTTCGCTCCAGACTGCAGCCGCCCGGCGATGCGATTCGACTGCGTATGCGTCCTGCTGCTGCCGTGTGATGCCGTACTTCTCTGCGACCAGCTCTGCCGTCATTCCCATGTGTTGATCATCACAGGCACACCATAGTCCATCGCGGATCATGGAGTCGACAACAGTGGCATCTCCCATGCGGAGTCCCTTGCGTGCTCCGGGAAGAAGGTATGGAGCGTTCGACATCGACTCCATGCCTCCGGCGACGACGATCTCTGCATCGCCGCAGAGAATGTTCTGTGCTCCAATTGCGACCGCACGCAGGCCGCTTCCACACACCATATTGATCGTAAGCGCCGCGACTGAATCTGCCAGGCCGCCACGAAGCGCTGCCTGTCGTGCGGGATTCTGTCCAAGCCCTGCGGGAAGCACGCAGCCCATCACGCATTCGTCGACGGTGTTCGCAGCGATGCCTGCCCGCCGCACAGCTTCGCGAACAGCGATCGCTCCAAGCTGAACCGCGGAGAGTTCTGCAAGCGCACCCTGAAATTTCCCGACTGGAGTTCGGGCCGCAGCGACGATGACAACCTCCGTCATAACAGCACCTCCGTGATGCGAAAGTATAGGACTTCACCATCATGCCTCGCGCTGACCCGAGTTCCGCTTATCGCAAGCGGAAGATCGTGCCAAAAAAAATTCTTCTTACGTATCGATTTTTCTTGACAGTGAATTTTCGTAAATCTATACCTTCGTTAGCTGCAATGAAGTGTGTTGCAGGTTTATGTCTAATCACTAGGGAGAATAGGCAAATGGCAACGAAGAAGGCAGCAAAAAAAGCACCGGCCAAAAAGGCAACCAAGAAGGCCGCTAAGACGAAGTAAAACCGACAATAGGCAAACGAGAGGGGGACGCGAAAGCGTCCCCCTCTTTGATTTGCTTCACCGATCTCTTTAAGGCGTAGCAGTCCTTGTCTTTGGAGTGGAAAGGTATCCGGAGACCTTGTTCTTCTCGATGGAGTTCACCACCAGCTCATACAGCACAGGATCTTTGCCCGTGTAGAACTGGACCGGCTCGTCAAGGTTCTTGTCCTTCTTCTCGATCTCGCGATCATCGGCGCTCACCTTCAACGTATAGCGGGAATGCTTCTCATCGGCCTTTTTAAGCTGCAGCTTAATGGTTGAGAGGAGAAGTGGCTTCTGCCCTTTCTGGAGTGTGAACTCGTAGTAGTTGCGATCGCCCTTGTGCTTCAGAATCTCCAGCTCATTGTGGTTCGTCGCGATCAGGCCGCTCATCACCCCCGCATCACCCATGACCCGAGTCAATTGAGTCTTGGTCTGCTCCAGATCACTCCTGGTAGCAGCGACATCGGTCTTCACTCCCCCGACATCGGTCTTTACGGTTGAGACTTCGTTCGAGACGGCGCCGATCTGCTTTTGCGTCGCTGCCTGAGCCTCTTCCATCTTCTGCTGCGCGAGCTTTTGCTGAGCGAGGATGCTCTGCGCTCTCAGCTCCAGCTGCTTCTGGGTCATTCCGACGCTCTGGCCGAGTGTCTCACTGGTGGCTCGCAGGCGAGCGTTTGTCGCCTCCAGCTTCTGATTCAACTCCGCGTTCTTCTGCTCCGCCGCGGCGAGCTTCTTGCTATTCGCCCCGAGATCCTTCTGCAGGTTGTAGCACCAGATCAATCCCCCCAATGCAGCCAGAACAGCGACCGCCACAACGGCGAGCAGCGCTCCAGAGACTGACCGCTCTTCTACGTACCCCGTTTGCTCCGCCATTGCACTCTCCTTTTAGTCGCCAGAGTTCCTGAGACACGTCGAGTCATGCTCAGGTGCATTCTGCGCATGAGGACAGAATGTCACTACAGACTATATATCGTCCTTCACTCTGCAGAAGCCATAGACTAGGAGCTATGGCTTCACCGGATATTTGTATTGTGGGGGCAGGCATCATCGGCCTCTCGCTTGCGCTCGAGCTTCACAGCCGTGGAGCAGAAGTGGTTGTTGTGGAACAGGGAGTACCGCTGGCAGAGGCATCCACCGCCGCAGCCGGCATGCTGGCCGCAGGTGATCCTGAGAACCCGCCGCAGATTCGCAAGCTGTCAGAACTGAGCCGCAATCTCTACCCAGGCTTTCTGAATCGGCTGTTTGATCTCTCCGGGATCACCGTCCCTTTCCAGACGAATACGACGCTGCAGGAGATTCATTCCTCTCATCTGGAGTCAGCAAGAGGTCTGACTGTCCTATCTTCTGAGACGCTATCGCTCATGCTGCCGCAACTGGATGCAAGCAACCGGCGATTCATTCTGCTGGATGAGAACAGCCTCGATCCGCGCGAGCTTGCGCAGGCGCTCCTGGCATCCGTCAAGGCGGCGGGAATCGGAGTTCGAAGCGGAGAGCCCGTTCAGAGGATCTGCAAAAGCTCCGTCGGAGTGGAGATCCATACAACAAGCAATTCGCTGAATGCCCGACGTGTGGTGGACTGCACCGGCGCCTGGGGAGTAGCGAAGCTCACGACGGGGCACGTGCGTCCCCTCCCCAGAAAGGGACAGATGCTGGCGGTCAGCCTGCCCCCATCCCTCCCCCTGCACCTCGTCGTACGCACACCTGACATCTATATAGTTCCGCGAACGACCGGGGCTGCGGCTGGTCGAACCATTATCGGAGCAACCGTGGAAGATGCGGGCTTCGATAAAACTGTTCATCCGGCTGATGTGGCATCGCTTAAGGCTGAAGCCGCAAAACTTTTACCGCAGATTGCGCAAGCGCCGGAAGTGGAAGCATGGGCCGGACTCCGGCCTGGATCGTCAGATGGTCTTCCCCTGCTCGGCCAAGTAGAAGAAGATGTCTTTGTTGCAGCCGGACACTACCGCAATGGCATCCTGCTTGCTCCTGCTACAGCGCTTGTCCTGGCACAAGTGCTGTCCGGAGAAGCACCTCAGGTTGATCTTGCGGCCTTCTCTCCCTCCCGGAGCGGGTAGTTCGGAATCGCACAGCGATTGCGATATTCGCCCGGTCGCCGTGACAATCGTTTCGCTGCTGCGCTATAACCAGTTGTACTTTAGTTTCGTGGGGGAAAAGTCCAATTATGTCCACTGTCGCCGCACCTAAAGGCCTGGAAGGCATTGTAGCCACCAATTCATCCATCTGCTGGATTGATGGAGATGCAGGGGTGCTCTCGTACCGTGGCATCGATATTCACGAACTGGCCCAGCACTCCACCTTTGAGGAGACCGCATACCTTCTGTGGTTCGGAAAGTTGCCGACGTCGGCAGAGTTGTCTGACTTCTCGCAGAAGCTGAGCGCGGCCCGCAAGCTGGACCCCAAGATCATCGATCTGCTTCGCAGCGTACCGACCTCGGCATCCCCTATGCAGGTGCTTCGCACGGCGGTCTCTCTGCTGAGCATCTACGACGTCGACGAAGCCGACAACTCGCATGAGGCTAACCTGCGGAAGTCGTTCCGGCTGACCTCGCAGGTCGCCATGATCGTCGCGATCTACGATCGAATCCGCAAGGGCAAGAATATTGTCGAGGCTGACCCGTCGCTGTCCCATGCGGCCAATTTTCTCTGGATGCTGAATGGCGAGAAGCCCTCAGAGACCGCCACCCGCACCTTTGACGTTGCGCTGATCCTGCATGCCGACCACGAACTAAATGCCAGCACCTTTGCTGCGCGCGTCATCGCTGCAACACTGGCTGATATTCACTCCGCAATCACAGGTGCGATCGGCGCGCTGAAGGGTCCGCTGCACGGCGGAGCGAACGAAGCGACGATGCGTCTGCTCTACGCCATCGACAAAGCCGGCGAAGACCCGGTTGAGCACGTGCGTACGATGTTTGCGGAAAAGAAGAAGATCTCGGGCTTCGGTCACCGCGTCTATCACACGGAAGATCCGCGCGCGACCCATCTGCGCCGCATGTCCGAAGAGCTGAGCAAGTCTTCCGGCAATATGAAGTGGTTCGAGATGTCCCGCAAGATCGAGCAGTTTGTGAAGCAGGAGAAGAAGCTGAACGCGAATGTTGACTTCTACTCCGCATCCACCTACACGCTGCTGGGCATCGACATCGACCTGTTTACGCCCATCTTTGCGGTAAGCCGCATCGCTGGTTGGGCAGCTCACGTCATCGAGCAGCACGACGACAATCGCCTGATCCGTCCGCGCGCGGAGTATGTCGGACCAGCCTATCCGACTCCCTACACTTCTATTGAGAATCGCTAAATAGACTGGCGACAGCATGTCAGGAAGCGCGCCTCTTACGGCGCGCTTCCTGTTTTGGCAGCTTACTTCTTGTCGCTGGCCGGTGGGATGATGCCGTTCATGCGCAGGTACTCCGCCAGTTGACCGTAGTGGTCGAAACCGTGTGCGATAACGCCAGCAGCAACACTGGCCCGCGTCTGGTCTCCCCTGACGCTCTGAAATGCATTTTCCGTCGTGAGGGTGCCCATCGCCTGGTGAACGAACGCGAAGGACTTCTCCAGGGCGGCGATGATCTGGTCCTTGTCGGTCATGCTGCCGATCGCCTTGACATCTGTATCCGGCTTGATGCCGCTGAGCATGCCTCCGTAGAAGTAGTTGGCTTGGGCGACATGGGCGACCATCTGCCCGAAGTTTCGGACTCCCTTGTTATCGGCCGAGAGATAGTCCGTCTTCTGGGTTGAAGCAAAGATAGCGGCAGTTGGAGCAAAGCTGTACTTTTCAGCGGGCATGGCCTTTGCCAAGCCCACGAACTGCTTCTCGAAGGCCGACAAGGAAGCGTCGAACGACTTCGAAGGCTCCACGGTCGTCATCGAACCAGCTTTCGCAGACATCGTTCCGGGCTGCTGCGCCCACATGCCTGTTGCGCCAGCGAAGATCAACGTCCCTATCATCATGATTCGCTTACACATCGTCACCTCTCCTTTGCCGAGACGCGGTCGTGTTCCGCACTGGCGTGCTCAGGCTACCAGAACATAGGACGACTACCCATGACACTCGTCCCAAACACGGCTACTTTACCCGGTACGGCGTAACATATAGATATGCAGCGGATCTACATGGACGCAAATGCTACTACGCCTCTTCTTCCGGAAGTCTTCGAGGCGATGCGTCCGTTTTACCTTGAACACTACGGCAACGCCAGCTCCATCCACCAGCAGGGGCAGCAGGCACGGGCTGCCGTGGACCGTGCAAGAGAATCCGTAGCCGGCCTGCTGCACTGCCGGCCCGCAGAGATCGTCTTTACTTCGGGTGGCACCGAGAGCGACAACCTGGCGCTCTATGGAGTGCTCTCCCCTGGTGACCACCTCATCACGAGCGCCATCGAGCACCATGCGGTACTTCATGCTGCACAGTCCCTGGAATCGCGCGGAGTAGAGGTCACGATTCTGCCGGTCACATCGGCAGGAATCGTGGAACCGACCACACTGCTGGCAGCGCTGAAGCCAAATACACGGCTGGTCAGTGTGATGTACGCCAACAACGAGACCGGCGTCATCCAACCGATCGATGCCCTCGCAGGCATTGCACATGCGGGTGGTGCCCTGTTCCACACGGATGCCGTACAGGCTGCAGGCAAGCTCCCGCTCGACGTCAGTCCGCATGGGTTTTTGAAGGACGTTGACCTGCTTACCATCTCCGGGCACAAGATCTATGCTCCGAAGGGAATCGGCGCCCTGTATGTTCGCCGCAACGTTCAGCTTTCGCCTATGTTCCATGGTGGCTCGCACGAGCGGCAGCGTCGCGCCGGAACAGAGAATGTCCCAGGCATCGTCGGTCTCGGCAAAGCTGCTGCGATGGCGACCGAGTGGTTGAAGACGGATGGTCCTGCCAAACTGGCTGCCTTACGTGACCGTCTGGAGCAGGCCATTCTCTCCCAAATCCCTGAGACCGGAGTCAACGGTGCAGGTGCGCCCCGGGTCGCCAATACGACCAACATCTACTTTGATCATGTGGAGGCAGAGGCCCTGCTGATCGCCCTCGACCTGAAGGGACTCTCCGTAAGCGGAGGCAGCGCCTGCCAGTCCGGCGCGAGCGAACCATCACACGTCCTCACAGCAATGGGGCTATCCGCTAACCGTGCCCGCGCCAGCCTGCGCTTTTCCCTCTCAAAGCTGACGACAGAGGCAGAAGTAGAGGAAGCCCTGAAACTCATTCCGGAAGCGGTCGCTCATCTTCGGAAGCTTTCGCCCGCGCAAAGCAGCAAGTCTGTCGTAGTCCCGGTCTAAGGCTCCACTCGGCCCAGCAGCGTTGTTCACTTCCTCTTTGGAGTGTGCCATGCGCAACAAGGCTCTGGACGTTTCTGTCCGCATTCTCTTTCTCTTCCTGATCCTGCTGGGGTACGGATTTGCAGCGTGGGCTCAGTCCGGCTTCGACGATAACCGCGTCATGCTGCAGGGATTCTACTTTGAGTCGTATCGCTTCGGGCATCCGCAGAAGTTCCCCACGTATGGGACGAAGCCGTGGTATCAGATCCTTCGCGAAAATGCTGACGCGATCGCCGCGGCGAACTTCGACCTGGTCTGGATGCCTCCTCCATCCTACGCTGGAGAGTACAGCGCGGGGTACAACCCAAAACGCTACTTCGTTCTGGACAACAGCTACGGAAGCCGCAAGCTGCAGCGCATGGCATTGATGGCGTTGCTAAACGACGGCGTCGAGCCCATCGCCGATATCGTCATCAATCATCGAGATGGACTGAACGGCTGGGCTGACTTTAAGGATCCGGCCTGGGGTCCATGGGCGATCTGCGCCGATGACGAAGCCTTTTCCGCACCTGAGTCCGGCATTGAAAACACGCCGGTGGAGCAGAGAGGAAAGTGCGAAGAGACTGTCTCCTACAGGTCGGAAGGCACATACGCGTATCCTTCATTTCGCGATCTCGCCCATACCGACATCCGCGTGCGGCGCGATATCGTGCGCTATCTGCTGGCGCTGAGATCGCTCGGCTATCGGGGCTGGCGCTACGACATGGTGCACGGGTATGGAGCGCAGTGGATTGCTCTCTATAACCAGACAACGAAGCCAACGTTTTCTGTTGGCGAATACGACTGGACGCAACAGGCGGAAGAGAGAGGCTGGATCTGGGCAACTGCGACGGATGGACTCCCGACTGGTGCCGACCACTTGAAGACATCCAGCGATGTCTTCGACTTCGAAACCCAGTTCTCGCTCAAGTCCATCGACGCAGGAAACTACACGAGCCTGTACGGCTTTGGGGATGGTATCGGTCTGGTAGGCGACACGACCGACGGCATGCCGTGGAAGCAGCGGGCTGTCATCTTCGTCGAGAACCACGACACAGGCTACCGCACCAACGAAGATGGCACACCCCAGCAGGACCACCAGACTGACTCATTCGCAAATAACTGGCAGGTCGAACAGGCGTACGCCTTCGTCCTCACTCATCCGGGGATTCCCTGTGTCTACTGGAAACACTACTTTGATTGGGGGCAGGATCTGCACAACAAAATCAAAGCCCTCATCAATGCGCGCAAGGCTGCGGGAGTCAACTCCGGAAGCAGCGTCGATATGCAGGAGAACGCGCGACAGAAAGGGATATACGCCGCCCGCATACACGGCACTCACGGCGACCTCTACGTTCGCATCGGCGGCAGTGATCAGCAGTGGTCGCCAAGCGATTCCGGATACAGTGACTATCGCACCTATGCGCAGGGCGCAGGTTGGACGGTCTGGGTCGCTCTACCTGGGAATCCGCCACTCGTTGCAGTTCCGCACCACTCAGCATTCCCGGTACCGATCTACAAAAAAGCAGACCAACAGATAGCGCCCTTTTAAATTACAGATACCAGGGGATATTCACGACGACGATGCGCTGATTTCCTTTGAGCAGCAGGACCAGTTTCAGCAATTGCACCCGCTGATTGTGCAGAGCATTCTCCCACCAGTGGCGCACGACCAGTTCCGGCAGAAGAACGGCGATCTTGCGTCCTGGATTCGCCTGCTCAAGCTCGAGGATGTAATCCATCAGGGGATTGATGATGAACCTGTAGGTCGACGGAATCGTCACCAACTCCGGAACCTTCAATCCCTCCTTCTGGATAGGCGCAATCACTTTTTCGTCCCACTCCTCTTCCAATCCCATTGGCTCGTCGTCGGAGTGCACGTGTACGACCCTCAGTTCCTTCGACATAAGCAGGCCGAACCGGAGAGCCTTCTCTGCAATTCGGTCCCAGCGGGCCATCGGGATAATCACGAGCGGCTCCTGCAGGTTCTCGAGGCTAAGCGGCGTCATGTCCTTCATCTCCCGCTTTACACGGGTGTAGTGGCGCTTCACCGCCATCATGACCGCGATCAGCGTCGGCACCAGCAGAGCCGTAACCCATGCTCCTGAGGTGAACTTCGCAACCAGAACGACGATCAGCGTCAGTCCGGTAGCGACCGCACCGAATCCATTCACGAACATGTGCCACATTCGGCCGGGGTGCTTCTCGGCTCGAAGCCAGTGAATTACCATCCCGGCCTGGGAGAGCGTGAACGCCAGAAAAGCTCCAATGGCGTACAGAGGAATCAGGCGATCCGTAACGCCGCCGAAGAGAATGAGGATGAGAGCGGTAAAGCCCGTGAGCGCGTAGATGCCGTGCGAGTAAAGCAGACGCCTGCCGCGCATCGTAAAGACGTGCGGCAGATAGTCATGAACTGCAATCGCCCGCGCCAGGCGAGGGAAATCTGCGAAGGCCGTGTTCGCGCTCAGCGAGAGCGCGAGCAGCACACTGCCCATCGTGACGAAGTAGAACCAGCCGCGCCCAAATACCGCAGTCGTCAGAATGCTTAGCACGCTCTGGTAGTTATGCGCATCCGGCTCCATCGCGGTGATCCCATACGCCTTGGAAAGCCAGGTAATGCCAAACAGAAGAACGATCAGTGTGACTACGATGATTGAAAGTGTGCGCTT
>DASTSJ010000248.1:0-5695 GCA_035760765.1 Edaphobacter sp.
CGAGCGCGCAGTCTACGAGAAAGCTCACGGCTCCGTTACGCCCGCGGCATTTCTGCAGCAGCTGATCGGCGGAGCAGAGTTCCGCTGGATAGCGCCTCTGTCGACCGCGATTGCGAATATCGATGAACTCCTCGACGACGAGAAGATAACGGCCGACGACCGGATTGCGGGAGCACAGGCGATTGCCACGTTGTTCGAATCGGGTGCGCCTGACAGCGCGTTCCGCAAGCGCTACCTGGTTCTATTGCAGGAGAGCCCGGCCATTCTTCACGAACACGGCAAGGTCGTTCAGGCACTTCGCAGCGCCGAGTAGAGAACGTCCGTCGCGAGGCTCGCATCGTTTACAGTTCCTGGATCATCAAAGCATTCGTACAAATACTCATGGAGTTCAGATGCCGACACTTTTCGACCCTATTCAGGTAGGCGATCTTCATCTTCCCAACCGCATCTTCATGGCACCTTTAACGCGGCTGCGTGGCACTGCCGACCACATCCCCACGCCCATCATGGTGGAATACTACACGCAGCGCACCGGCGCTGGTCTCATCCTCTCCGAAGGAATTCCCGTCGACCCCATGGGTGTCGGCTATCAGAACGTCCCCGGCCTCTGGTCCAGCGAGCAGGTCGAAGCATGGAAGCCCATCACGCGTGCCGTGCACGAGAAGGGCGGCCACATCTTTGCGCAGATCTGGCACGTGGGCCGTATCTCCGACCCTGAGCTTCTCGGCGGCCGTTCACCTGTGGCTCCCAGCGCCATCGCCGCGACAGGACACGTCAGCCTTCTGCGCCCTCAGCGTCCCTATCCTGTTCCTCGCGCGCTTGAGACCGCTGAAGTCAAACAGGTCGTGGAGGCCTTCCGCCGCGGCGCACAGAACGCGCAGCTCGCCGGATTCGACGGCGTTCATCTGCACTCCGCGAACGGCTATCTGCTCGATCAGTTTTTGCAGGACGGCTCCAATCACCGCACCGATGAGTATGGCGGCCCCGTTGAAAATCGCGCACGTCTGCTGATGGAAGCCACGGACGCCGCCATCTCTGTCTTCGGCCCCGCCCGAGTCGGGGTTCATCTCGCGCCGCGAGGAGACGCACATGGCATCTCCGACTCCAACCCCACGGCGACCTTCAGTTACGTGGCAACAGAACTTGGCAAACGGAAGATCGCCTTTATCGCAGCGCGCGAGCATGTCGGCCCCGACAGCCTTGGTCCACGCCTGAAAGAACTCTTCGGCGGAATCTTTGTCGCTAACGAAGCGATGGACCAGAAGATCGGACAGCAGCTTCTGGATGAGGGCAAGGCGGACGCCGTCGCCTTCGGCAAGCTCTTCATTGCCAATCCCGATCTCCCTGCACGGTTTGCGCGCAACGCCCCACTCAATCGACCCGAGCCGAACACGTTTTACGCGCCTGGCCCGCACGGCTATATCGACTACCCGGCGCTCGCTGAATAACCTGGCATTCATCAACGCGGCAGAACGCATCTGATGCTTTTTGCATCCAAGGGAAGGTCATCCCATGACGGAGAGAGAAGAGAAGATGCCCGAAATTACAGCACCGGACCATTCGATTACGCGAGAACAGCTGATCGATCTGCTCAACGACGATCTGGAACGTGAGTACCAGGCCATCATCGCCTATGTGAACTACTCGCAGGTTCTCAAGGGTGCGGCCTACATGAACATCGCCGCTGAACTCGCCGTGCATGCCAGTGAAGAGCTTGCACATGCGATCACCATCGCCAACCATATCGACTACCTTGGCGGCATGCCTTCGGTAAAGCCGAAAGAGGTTAAGACCTCAGAGAAGGCGGAAGACATGCTCCGCTTCGATCTCGAAAACGAACGGCAGACGATCGCCCAGTATCGCCGCCGGGTAAAGCAGTGCGATCAGCTCAACGAGTTCTCCATCAGTGAATCCATCCGCGAGATTCTTATGCAAGAGCAGGACCATCTCATCGCTCTTGCCACCGCTCTCGGTATCGATCCGCCGAACCCTGGCATCGCCGACTAATCTTTGCTGCGAAACAGGAACAGCGTCGCGACTAGCGCGGCGCTGTTTTGCTTTTGCAGATACGCTACCTGGCGTAACGAGAGGCAGGCCGTATCCTATTTTTTCTTTCGTTCACGCAGCCATGCGCTGAACGAATACTCCTGCAAACGCCTGCCGCACACCGGCAAAGATGACAAGCCACAGTAGAGTCGCAATCAGCGCCAGTGGCAGGCCCTCCGGAGCAAGCAGCGAGTGGAACAGCAGAATATTCACCACCACCGGTCCAAGCAGCAGCAGCGCCAGCGGCACATAGCGATTGACCAGCAGCAGCAAGCCACCAATCAGCTCCACCAGGAAGACCACCGCCAGGTAGTGCGACACAAAGAGCGCGCCCATATACTGCCCCGCCAACCCCGTCGGCGGTTGCATGGGAATGAAGTGTAGGAATCCGTTCAGCCCGAAGACTGTAAACAGAAGTCCAAGAAGTATGCGTGCGATCGTAAAGGCTGTCTTCATTGTCGTCCTCCATTCGTGGCGGCATTAGGCCGCCAGCTGCCTTATCTGCTGCAGGGTTGGTTTCAGGAACGTCTCGCGATCCACCGCGCCCGTCATAACCTGTGCGGCGCCGGCGGCGGTCACAAAGGTCACATCCGTGATCCCGATGAAGCCCAGTACAGCGCGCAGATAGGGCTCGACGAAGTTCATCGAGGCTCCCGGCGTTCCCGCCTCATACACGCCGCCGGTCGCAATCAGGACCGTCGCCTTCTTGCCCTTCAGCAAACCCTCAGGGCCGTTGGCCCCATACGAGAAGGTCTTCCCGCTGCGAGCCACCTGATCGATCCATAGCTTCAGAACAGACGGAATGCTGAAGTTATGCATCGCAACCCCGATCACGATCTCATCGGCCTGCTCGAGTTCCGCAATCAGCGCGTCAGAATCAGCCAGCACGGCCCTCTGCTCAGCGGTTCGGGCAGACTCTGGGGTATAGGCAGCGCCTACCCATGTCTGATCGATCGGCTTCGAAGGCGCAGCGGAAAGATTCCGGTCGATCACCTTGCCCGCAGGGTTCTTCGCTTTCCAGGCGTTTGTAAACTCGCGAGTCAACTCGCGGCTAATGGAACTCTCAAGAGGGCTTGAGTCGATATGCAGAAGCGTGGACATAGCAGAATCCTACTTTTACGACAAAAGATGTTTAGGCGACATAAGTCGTCGTTTACATAAATAGACAACGTTTGTCGTTTGGAAGATTCTTTTTCTGCTCTGATAGCCTCTAATGAAGTAGCCATGCCTCTCTCAGACTGCGAAGTTCGCGATCCACGAATCCGGAGAACACGCCAGGCTCTCCAGGGAGCTCTGCGCAACCTCATGCAGCAGAAGAGCTTTGAGGAGATCTCCGTCCAGGACATCACCGATCTTGCCGATGTCAACCGCGCTACCTTCTACGACCACTATAACGACAAGTTCGCCCTGCTGGACGCCATGGTGGCCGGCGGCTTCCACAAGCTGCTCGCCGAGCGCAATGTCATCTTCGACGGAACCTGCCCCTCCGCAGCCAGCGCCATCATCCTCGCCACCTGCGACTATCTGACCGCTACGCACGCCAACGGCGAGTGCAACCGAAACAGCGCCTTCGAGCCGCTGGCCGAGGCCGGAATCGTCGCCGCCATCCGCCGCGTCATCCTTCCGGGAGTCGAAAATAAGCCGGTTCCCGAGCACCTGACCCCGGAGATGGTCGCCACCACCGCGGCCTGGGCGATCTACGGCGCAGTCAAGCAGTGGTTCTATACCCCCAACCACCCACCCTCGAGCGAGATCGTCCAGCCCATCCTGCAACTCGTGCTGCCCATCCTCATGAAGGCAGGTCCCGTAGGACCCCACGACCCGATCGAAGCTCCGGCGCTCGCTGAACAAAATTTATAAAGAGAAGCTGTCCTCAGATCAGCTGGCACCTTAAACCCCTGCCCCTAAGACCTGCTCCTGGAGCCGTCATCCTGAGCAACGCGAAGGCTCTCTGTATTTTGCCTGTGGCGTCCGTAATGCTGCGGGCAGAAGACAGGGATTCTTCACTGCGTTCAGAATGACGGTTACTTATAGGTGTCATCCTGAGCGAAGCGACGTAGCGGCGAAGTCGAAGGATTTGCGGTTTAGGGGCCTGCCAAAGCACCGATCTCAGAGCTTTGAATCTTTATCTTGACATCAAGCATCTTTATATCAAGCCATGACGAAGACACCACAAACCGAACCTGATCTCAGCGCCATCCACCTCTGGCTGCTTCTCTGGAAGGCATCACGAGCAGTCGAGGCGAACTCCACCCGCAGCATCGCCCGCTTCGACATGGGGACGACCGACTTCGGAATCCTGGAAGCGCTGCTCCACAAGGGACCCCTGAGCGTGACGCATCTTCGGCAGAAGGTGCTTCTCACCAGCGGCTCCATGACTACCGCTGTCGATCGGCTGGAAGCTCGAGGCCTGGTCGCCCGTCACGACGACGTAAAGGATCGCCGCGCCCGGATCATCCGGCTCACCCCGGAGGGCCAGCGGCTCATCGAGTGCGCCTTCGCCGACCATCGCGAGCAGATGGAGGCCGCGCTCGCAGGTTTCAGCAACGACGACCGCGCCCAGCTACTGCCGCTACTTCGCAGGCTTGGCCGGGTCGCCGAATCGACGTTTCACGCAGCACCAACAGGCGCAGACGAGCGCCGGGAGGAGTAACTACATGTCCACCACAGCCACCACGCAGAAGAAAGTCATCGGAACCTACGGCCCCGGATCCACGCACTGGGTTGGAGATGGATTCCCGGTCCGCAACCTCTTCCCCTCAAACGGAATCCAGCTCGAGGTCAGCCCGTTCCTCATGCTCGACTACGCCGGTCCGCAGTACTTCAAGCCCGCGACGCAGCCTCGCGGCGTCGGAGAACACCCGCACCGCGGCTTTGAGACCGTGACCATCGCTTACCAGGGTTCGGTGGGTCATCGTGACTCCGCCGGAAACTCCGGGGTCATCTATCCCGGCGACGTCCAGTGGATGACCGCTGCCTCCGGCGTTCTGCACGAGGAGATGCACGAGGCCGAGTTCACCAAGAACGGCGGCATCTTCGAGATGATCCAGCTCTGGGTAAACCTGCCCGCGGCCCACAAGATGTCGAAGCCCGGATACCAGGCGATCACCAAGGAGCAGATCCCGACCGTTAACTTCGCCACCGGAGGAAACGCTCGCGTGATCGCAGGTTCGCTGAACGGCAACCAGGGTCCGGCAAAGACCTTCACCTCGCTCAACGTCTGGGACGTCAACCTCAAGGCAGGCGAGCAGGTCGAGCTTCCCGTCCCTGACGGCCACAACACCGCCATCGTTCTACGCAAGGGCGATGTTGCGGTCAACGAGACCGGCAAGCTCAGCGGCGAAGCGCGCATCGCGGTACTCGGCCAGGAAGGCAACACCGTCGTCCTCAAGGCCGAGGCTGACTCCAACCTGCTGCTGTTGAGCGGCGAACCCATCAACGAGCCCGTTGCCAGCTACGGTCCCTTCGTCATGAACACCCGCGAAGAGATCATGCAGGCAGTCGAGGACTTCCGCTCCGGACGCTTCGGCCAGCTCTGAGGCGATCGTTCGAAAGGGTTGATCCAGAACTGGGTCGGCCCTTTTTGTCGTGTAGGTTTTGAACGGCTTCAATGGTGGCTTTCAGAACATAATTCTTACGGCCATCAAAT